>WHTL01000176.1 GCA_009377735.1 Acidimicrobiia bacterium | reverse complement strand
TATGCGGGGAACGCCGCCACCATTGAGCTGCTCCTCGGTCTTGGCGCGAGATATCTCATGGTCGGCTCCGATGTCGGAGCTCTCACCGCATCGTTGAAGGGGGCTCTTTCCGACGCTCGCGCTGTTGTCGACGCGGCAACGGTGTTGGAGCGGGGGGAGCATTGACACGCTCTGGTACCCCCATCCAGTCGATCGAACGGGCCGCCCAAGTGCTAGGCCTGTTCGTTGATGGGCGCTCCGACCTCGACCTAAACGAGATCACCCGACGTCTCGGATTCTCCCGAGCGACCGCACATCGCTATTGCCTCTCGCTGCGCTCCGTTGGCCTCCTTCGTTACGAACCCGAAACGGGACTATATGGACTCGGGGCCCGTGTCATCGAGTTGGGGACGGTGGCTCTGCAAAGTCTCCCTCTGGTAAACATCGCCGCACCATATCTCCACCGGTTAGTGGCGCAGACTGACCGTACCGCGGTGATGACCGTGTGGGACGGGCAGGCTCCGGTGATAGTCCGCGTCAACGACAACACGAGCGCCCTGGTGCGGATCAGCGTCCGCGCTGGTTCGCGTCTTCCTCTGTTTCGGTCGGCGCAGGGTCACCTCTACCTGGCCTACTCACCGTCGATCGTGAAACAGGTCGACGATGAGGACGAGCTTGCCAAATTCGAATCGGTGCTGAAACGGTTAAGGGAGGAGGGGTTCAGTCTTCGAGCGGATGTGACCGCCGGGATTCGGGCCATTGCCGTTCCACTCTTCCGACGAGAGGAGATTGTCGCTACCTTCGCCCTCGTGGGGACCGAAGGCACGATGCCAGACAACATCGAAGATCCGAAGGTCGCTGAGCTGGTGGCGATCGGCCAAGAGTTCTCGACCGAGCTCACCGAGCAGACGTGAGTGTTGGTTTGGGATAATGGATCTGGGACGGGTCGGCATCTGGACGTTCCAGTTCGATTATCAACCCATCGACCGATGCATCGCCGCGGCACGGGAGATCGAGGAGCTCGGGTTCGGAACTCTGTGGGTACCCGAGCAACGCGGTCGTGAAGCCATCTCTTTGGCCACGTTGTTGCTTTCTTCGACGGAGCGGATCGTGATCGCCAATGGCATTGCCCGGGCCTCGGCGAGAGACGCACGATCCATGGCCGCTGCCCAATTGACGCTCGCCGAAGCATTCCCGGATCGATATCTGCTCGGGGTCGGGGGACAAACCCGACTCGACGGGGATTCGGTCGAGGCACTTGGTACGTATCTGGACGCGATGGATGTGGCAGAGTATGCACCACCGGTGCCCTCGTTGCGGCCACCTCGTGTGTTGGCAGCGATCAATCGTCGTGGGCTCAAGCTCGCCGCCGCACGGAGTCTCGGAGCGCACACCTATCTATGCCCACCGCGTCACATCCGATGGGCAAGGAAGGTGCTCGGTCCCACGCCCCTACTCGCGGTGGAACAACCGGTCGTCCTCGAGTCCGGGTCAGAGATCGCACGCACCATCGCTCGTCGTCACCTCTCCTTCTATCTGGCGTTACCCGCCTACCGACAGATGCTCATCCGCTCGGATTTTCAGAGTCTCAGCTACAAGACGGGGGAGACGATGAGGTCGTTGATGAAGTGGTGGTCTGGGGCGACGAAGAGGCCGTTCGCACCCGGATCGCCGAACACTTCGACACTGGCGCGTCGCATGTCAGCCTCCAGGTGCTGCCGAGCGAGTCGTGTGGCCTTCCGATTGATGGATGGCGACGAATGGCCCGGGTGGCCCGAGAGTTTCGGGACTAACTCCTCGTTGCGTTATGCCCAACTTGAATACTCTCGCAACACTCACCTCCGTATCCCACATGGGCCAGGCCGTGGCCAGCCCATAACTCGAGGGCGATCCACAGCTCGGCGAGGTCGGCGGAGCGATCGAGGCTCAGACCTGTCAGCGTCTCGATCCGTCAGCCCGTTGTGAAGGGTGTAACGATTCTCCCGCACTCTCGACTGAAAAAGATGAACACGCTAAAGAACAAGATCCTGCTTTACCCAGGCTACGCCGCCCAGTGGCGGCGTTCCGCGACGCCGGCTTCTTTGGTGAAGATCCGGTGGGGGTCAATGGGGTGGAAGTAGCGCCCCGCGAGGTATTCAACACACTCATCGAACCCAAGATCCAAGCTACTGACGACTACGAAGACGTGGTGATCAATCGGGGAGTGGGCACCGGTGAGATCGATGGGGAGAAGAAGCTAACCCTTGACGTGATCACCTGGCCACCGGAGGACCTTCCCTTCACCGCGATGCAGGCCGCCACTGGATGGCACGCCGCCATCATCTGTCAGCGTCTCGCCGCCGGTGAGGTCGGTCCCCGTGTAGTCGAAGTGGAGAACGCCGCAGGTGAGGAACTCCTCGGCGCCTTCCGTGATCGTGGCTCCGAGGTGAACGAAACCTGAGAGGGCGAGGAAGAGTGACGACACCAGCTCCCGCCCAAAAAGAACGGCAGCTCGCTCTCGACGTTCATTATGACCCCACTGTTCCTTCGAGGCACGCACGGACCGTCCTGGACAGTGACATGGGGCTTATGCGTTATTGCACAATCCTTCAACTTATATGAAGGGATATGTGCGAGGATTAGCAGCCCTGCCCCAAGGAGTCGTAGCCGACACCCGAAACGTCGGACTGGTAACCTACCGGCAACATCTTCGAGCACGAGGCTAGGCGGGGTACTAGTTGCCCCTTTGGTCTTGTCAAGACCCGCCCTCGCAAGGCTAGCGTCGTGATCGTTGGTGCAACCCTCGTGAAGGAGACGGGAATGGGTCGATGGAAGCGCCAATGGACGAAACTGACGGCGGCATGCGCCGTGCTGGGGATGCTGCTGGCATCCGTACCGGTCGCGGCCGATCCGTGGTGGGAGGTGGACCCCGAACCGGAGAACCCGTCGCCGTTCTACGACTCGATGCTCTACTCTGAGATCGCGCCCGAACTTCGCCGAATCGAAACGTCCAGCAACCGCGTCCGGGTCGAGGTCGCCGGCCAGTCGGCAGGCGGTCGTGACCTCTACCTCGCCGTGGTCTCGGCCCCCGATGCCATGGGCCGGCTCGGCCGGTACAAGGCGATCGCCAACACCATGCTCCGTGACCCCGCAAAGGCCCAGCAGATGATCGACGAGCTCGGGGACTTCAAGGTCCCGGTGTTCATCAATGGCAGCATCCACGGCAACGAGTATCCGGGCACGGACGCGGCGATGCGGCTGATCGAGACTCTGGCGTTCGGCGACTCGCCCGAGGTGCAGGCGGTCCTCGACAACGTGATCCTCATCGTCAACGTCGTCCAGAACCCCGACGGCAGAGTGCAGGGCACGCGCAGCAACGCCAACGGCTTCGACATCAACCGGGACATGCTGTCGCAGACCCAGCCCGAGGCTCGGGCCACCGTCGAGATCCTCACCGAGTGGAACCCCATGGTGACCCTTGATCTGCACGGGTTCGTCAACCCGATGCTGATCGAGCCGACGACTCCGCCGCACAACACCAACTACGAGTACGACCTGTACCTGACGTGGGCCCTCGAGCAGGCCTACGCGATGGAGGACTCCCTGTTCGAGCGGCTCGGGCTGGAAGCCCAGATCCCATACCGGGACTTCTCTTCGGGCTGGGACGACTGGGGCGGCCAGTATGTGCCGATGTACGCGATGTACCACGGGTCCTACGGCCACACTCTCGAGACCTCGAGCCGGGCCGAGCTGGGGGTGGATGCCCACGAGGCAGCGGTCTGGGGGGCCCTGAACTTCATCGTCGACAACAAGAATGCGATGCTGCACGACCAGCTGGAGATCTTCCGGCGTGGCGCGCTAGACCTGCCACAGATGCCGATCCCCGACGAACTGCTCGACGAGACCCAGTGGAACCAGTACAACGAGTTGATCGTCCAGGACTTCCCGACCGCACACGTCATCCCGGTCGACGAGCCGCTGCAGCAGAGCCCGCAGCAGGCGCAGCGCCTGGTGGACTTCCTGCTGTTCAACGACGTCGAAGTCGAGGCCGCATCGCAGGCGTTCGCCGTCGACGGGACGACCTACCCGGCCGGGACATACGTGGTGTGGATGGACCAGCCCAAGCGCGGCCTGGCCAATTCCTTCCTCGGGGACGGCAAGAACCTGTCGGACGTGCAGGGCATAACCTTCTACGCGCCACCGGCCGTGTGGAGCCACCCGCTGCTATGGGGTGCCACCCGGACCGTCGTCGACAGTGACCTCGCGGTCGCGACCAGCCCGGTCCGCAACGCGGTCGAGGCACGCGGGGTGGTGGTCGGCAACCGCGCTACCGCCTACGCCTTCGAACCCACCACGCTCGAGGCCTTCCGGGTCGTCAACCAGCTCGTCGCCGACGGGGTCGAGGTGCGCCGCACCGCCGACACGTTCAGCGAAGGGGGCCACGACTTCGAGGCTGGGACGTTCGTGGTGCCGGGCGACCGGGCGCTGGCCAACCGGTTGGCGTCACGCCATGCCCTGGACGTGTTCGCCCTGGGGGCGACTCCCGACAGCGTCGTCGTGGAGCCCCAGAACATCGCTGTGTTCGGCGACGAGGGCGTGCGCCACGCCATCGAGCAGCTCGGCTTCGACTACGACCAGGTGTCCACGAGTGACCTGAACGCCGGGGTCATCGAGGACTACGACGTCTTCGTCAACGCCAGCCGCAGCTGGGGAGGTAGTGGACTCAGCGACGCTGGTCGCGCTTCCCTGGCTGCCTTCTTTGCAGACGGCGGGGACTACGTCGGCCTGACTGAAGACGGCATCGAGCTCGCACTGGACGCCGGGGTCGTCGACGCCCAGGTCGACGACGCCGACGGCAACGCCATCGTCGAGGTCGCCTACGAATCGGAAAGTGCAGCCGGTGGGTATCCCGACGTCGACCCGGCGTTCGTGTTCCAGCCGATGTGGTTCACCGAACTCGGTGCAGGTGTGGAGACCGCCGCGACCCTCGCTGACGGGGAGTTCCTGGTGTCGGGCTATTGGCCTGGATGGGAGTCCAGCGGTGCGGCCGGGATGCCGGTGGTGGTCACCAGCGACAACGGCGACGGCGACCTGACCCTGGTCGGGCTCGACGCCACGTTCCGCGGTCACCCCGAGAACACATTCCGGCTGGTCGGCAACGGTATCTTCGACGGCCTCGACTGATCTGATGGGACTCGGGGCGGCCTGCGTCCGGTAGGTACACGTCCTAGCGACGTGACCTGCCCGGCGCAGTGCCGCCCTGTCGCGTGACGATCTCCTCGGACTCTTCCGACGAGTACACGTCGGCCAGGGACGGGTCTCCGATACCATCGCCACAACCACACCTGGCCCGTGGGCTGCTGAGCGGCCTCAACCTCCCAGATAGAGGCGGCCGATCTCCTCGTCGGCCAACAATCCGGCTCCCGACCCCTCGAATCGGTTCTCCCCTGCGGCTAGCACATAGGCATGGTCGGCGATCTCGAGGACCCGGTCGACGTTCTGTTCGACTACGAGAAGCGCCACACCCAGCTCCTTGAGTTTCTGTACCTTCTCGAAGAGATCATCAGCCAGGGCGGGGGACAAACCGGCGCTGGGCTCATCGAGAAGGAGCAACTCTGGCTCGAGCATGACGGCACGGGCGAGGGCAAGCATTTGGCGCTGGCCACCGGAGAGGTCTTGGGCCTGCGCCCGGGCAAACCGCTCCAGATCGGGGAACAGCTCGTACATCTCTTTGATGCGCCCATCCCGACGATCACGTTGCAGGTGCCCAGCCAGTTCCAGGTTCTCCCGAACGGACATCGTCTGGAACACATTGTCGAGCTGGGGGAGATAGGCGATGCCCATACGCACTAGTTCTTCGGGTGCGATGCCACCAATGGATCGGCCCCGAAAACGCACTGATCCGCTCCATGGGCGGAGCAAGCCCACGACCGCTTTGGCTAGAGTCGACTTACCGGCGCCGTTGGGTCCGACCACCGCCACCAACTCCTGGGGGGCGATCCGCAAGGACACCCCGTGCAGGATCTCGGTTTTGCCGTAGCCAACGACCAGACTCTCCACGTCGAGGAGAACCTGGTCGTTCACGTCGGACTTATTCGCCGGTTAGCTGGGAGAGCAGGTCCGCCAGACTTGCTTCGGTTATCTCGCCGGTTTGCTCGACCTGGGTGCCGGCGATCTGGAACACACCGAACCCCGAGATTGAGTTACCTGTGTCGTCGATATTCACTGACCCCGAGGCACCCTCGTAGTCTGGATCGCCTCCGGTGTCGAGGATCTCCTTGCAGGCGGCGTATGTGGTGCAGGCCTCGCCGTCGCGGGAGACAGCCGGGATCTGGGCGGCGATGGCGCTGTGATCGGTGGATCCGGCGGCGTGGACCGCTAGGGCGATGATATTCATGGCGTCGTATCCCAGATCAGCCAGGATCACCGGTTCGTCATCGTCGGGGAAGATCTCCTGATATGCCGTCACGTAGTCCTCTCGACCGGGGCCGATGGAAGCCGGTGAGATGGCAATCATCTCCAGTTGCTCGATAACCGGTTGGATTGCCGCAATCGAGTCCTCATTGAGGACCACATCGTTGCCGACCCAGAGCATCTCCCCTGTCTCGGGGAACTCGCTGGCGTTCTGCCAGAACTGGCTGGCCGTCGTCGGTGAGACCTCGAAGAAGACGCACTCCGGCACGGGGTCCCCTACCAACTGCAGGATCTCCGAGCGGTAGGAGCCTTGGCCCGCGGCGATGTCGATCACCTTGAGGATCTCTCCGTCGAGTGCCTCGAACGCGGGCTGGATGGTCTCCTTGACCGATTGGGCGCCTTCCAGGGACTCGACCACGATGGCGCACGAGGTGTGTCCCGCGTCTACCGCGGCCTGAGCCATGGCAGGTCCCACGACGGAATCGGAGGCTGTGGATCGGAAGGTGGTCTCTCCCTTGATCGTGGTGTCTAGTGCCGCTGTGCCCGCAATGATCATGTCCGGTACGCCGGACGCCTGGATCCGTTCTAGCACACCCATGATCGTCGACGACGTCGGTCCGACCATGGCGTGGACACCGTCGGTCTCGATGAGCTTTTGGAGGGCGGCGGTGGCTCCCTGGGCCGTCCCCTCCGTGTCGGCAGTCGTGACTTCGACGTCGGCACCGGCGGCGCCTTCGGCCTCGTTGATCCTGGTCAAGGCCACTTCGACACCCTTGTTGAGGTTGGGTCCCAGGAAACCTTTCTCGCCGGTGAACGGTGCTGCCAACCCCACGAGGAGAGGTCCCTCCACACCTTCCGGAGATGCGGTGGTCTCGGCGGGCGGAGAGGTTGTGGGAGTGGTCGCCGCGGTAGTGCCGGGGGTGGTCGTCGGGGCTGCCCCTGCTGTGGTCGGGGGAGTCGTCTCGGGTGAGGTTTCCTCCGTGTCCCCGGCGGTACCCCCGCCGCAGGCAGCAACCACCAGCAGCAGGGCGATCAGCGTGACCAGCCTCAACGGATTAGAGCGGTCGAATTGCATCATGGTCTCCCTAAACCCTTCCTAGCGAATTCTACCATCTGCGGTCATCCCATTGCCGAGTGACCCAGATAGGCGTCGAGGACATCCTGGTGCTGGCGGATCTCTTCCATGGTCCCCGATGCGAGGATCGATCCTTGTGCCATCACCATCACCCGGTCGGCGATCCGTTCCAGGAATCGTATGTTGTGTTCGATAACCAAGAGGGTGATCCCCCGTTCTCTCATGTGGAGCAGCCGGTCGACGATCTCGCCGATCAGTGTCGGGTTGATCCCAGCAGCCGGCTCGTCGAGCAACAGGATCGATGGGTGCATCATCAACGACCGAGCCAGCCCCAACAGTTTGTGCTGTCCCCCGGAGAGGACCGAGGCGAACTCCTGGGCCAGGTGGTCGAGACCGAACTCCTCGAGCAGTTCCATCGCCTCGCCGGCCAACCTGCGCTCCCGGCGACGGGCACCACGGGAGTCGACAAGGAAGCGAGTCAGGCTGGTATCCCGTCGATCCTCCGCCCCTAACAGCATGTTCTCCAGAACGGTGATTCTC
>WHTL01000324.1 GCA_009377735.1 Acidimicrobiia bacterium | reverse complement strand
ATCTCCGTGCCCAGACTGGTGAATTGGGTGGGACTTATCGAGTACTCCCCGGCGTCGATTGTGAGCGCCTCGCCTTCAATCGAGAACGAACCCACTGGTGCCGCCAGTGCCAAGGGAGTGAGGAGAACACCTAGCAGTATGAGCCATCGGGCCCTTCCCACGAATGTTCCGATGAGTAGCCCCACGCCTATCACCCCGAGTGCCACGGCCCAAAGATGGCCGGGAGCGAAACTGGCGAGGTCGAGGAGCACCAGCGCTCCAATGACGGCCACTGTGACGAACACCACGGCCAAGGTGAGTCTTCCCAGGAAGGAACGTTGTCTCCGAGTGGAGGGACGACGTAGGTCCGGGCTCGGGAGCTCCTCATCCTCTGGATCGACACCGAGCGACTCCAATTCCATGCGCTCGGCAGGATGAAGTACCCCACCCTCCTGATGTTCAAGGGCGGGGATGTTCTCTGATGGCTGTGGTGGCTCCGATTCGGAGGGAGCGGGTGGACCAAGACCCACGGGCTCCGGTTCCGAGGGTGCAGGTGGGGCTGGCTCCGGGTCAGATTGTCCCTCTGATGGCCCTGACCCCGGTGGCGGCCCACCCGAACTGCCACCTAGGTTGAGGTGTCCCGTGTATAACAGATAACCCACGACACCGAAACCGATCGCCCAGATGAGGCGACTCCCCAACCAGCCATCGAAGAGGATCAGCAGGGCCACCACGATAAGGGCGATCCCGATCCATCCCCTGTCACCACGGCGGAAACGGGCGATGAGGTCCTCGGCGATGCTCTGATTGTCCCTTTCATCGGGTATGAGGAGCCATCCCACGATGTAGAGGGCGAGCCCTGTTCCCGCAGCGAAGGTGAGGAGGACAAAAAGGAGTCTCACGAGGTTGAGCGGGATCTTGAGAACGCGGGCCAAACCAATGGCCACACCGGCGATCACCCGATCATCGGTGGGACGGACGAGACGCTTAGGTCCGCCCTGATCCCCCGGTGACGGGGGTCCCTGGACAGGCTCGCTGGTGGTGTTGGACTCGGTTTCGCTCATTGCTTCCACTATGGGGGTCCGGATCCGGTCTCTCAATGGGGTCTTACCCTGAGTCGAACCCTGGGTCATCACGTTTGTATAGGGGCCTCCACTCATTGTGTCAGAAAGCGCCAGATGCGAACATATGGAGGTGACCAGCCGTTCCGCCGTGAGAAACCTACCGCGCACCTTTGTGCGACGCACCCATCAGCGCGTCGTTGCCGGTGTCGCTGGCGGCATTGCCGACGCCCTCGGTGTTTCGGCCGCTTCGGTCCGCGCCGCCTTTGTCGTTCTTGCCTCGATCTGGGGCCTGGGGATCGTTCTTTACCTGATGATGTGGATCTTCGCCTTCGACAGCAACGGCGATGCCGAGCGACGGGTGACTTCGCGTGATGAACGGATCGGTGTGGCCCTGATGTTCATCGGGACTCTCCTCTTTCTCCGGATTGTCGGGGTGTGGCCCACAGACGCCATCGTCGCCGTGACCGCCACCATTGCCTTTGGGTTTGCGGCGATAAACGATCAGTCCTCGATCGCCTCCCTCTTCGACCCCAGCAGTGGAGGCAGGGGCCGAGTCCGCATCGTGGTAGGGGTGATCCTCCTCATGATCGGGCTGACGACGGTGTGGTCCTTTGCTGCCGAGAGCTTCGGGCTCATCTTCGGGGGACCCCAGGTGATCGGAATCGCAGTCGCGGTGTTTGGTGTGGTGCTGGTCCTCGGGCCATGGTTGGCCCGACTTGCCCGTCAGCTCGGCAAGGAGCGAAACGAGAGAATCCGACAGGAGGAGCGTGCGGAGATGGCTGCCCATCTCCATGACTCCGTTCTACAGACCCTGGCACTGATCCAACGCACCGACGACCCCAAGAGGATGAACACACTGGCTCGGCAACAGGAACGTGAACTCAGGACCTGGCTATACCGCACCAGAGAGGTCGACGACGGCGAGACACTCGCCCTCGCGGTGGAGAACGCTGGGGCGAGGGTGGAGTCGGACTTCAACATCCCGGTCGAGGTGGTGACCGTCGGAGATGCCGTCCTCGATGATCGGGGACGGGCGCTGGTCGCCGCGGGTCGTGAGGCCATGACCAACGCCGCCAAGCACTCCGGCGCCGACACCATCTCGGTCCTACTCGAGGTGGAGAACGGCCGCGCCGAGCTGTTCGTCGACGACAGGGGCGCCGGCTTTGCTGTCGATGAGGTGGAGCACCGAGGGCTGGCCCATTCTGTCGTCAATCGCATGAAGAACCACGGCGGCGGGATCCATATCGACTCCGCACCGGGCAGCGGTACCGAGGTCCATCTCTGGTTCGATAATGTCGAAGAGGAGAATCCATGATGTCCCAGTACAAAAACGCACCGTCGAGCGGGCCCAACGTCTTCGTGGTGGACGACCATTCGTTGTTCCTTGCAGGTGTCGAAGCCGAGATGGGCAGTGATGTATCCATCGTTGGCACCTCCTCAGATGTCGACGACGCCATCGAGAAGATCATCTCGATACAGCCCGATGTCGTTCTAGTTGATGTCCATATGCCGGGTGGTGGTGGCAAGACCGTAATCGAGCGGGTGCAAGAGATCAGACCCGACACCCGGTTCCTCGCGCTGTCGGTCTCCGATGCCGCTGAGGATGTCATCGCCATGATCCGGGCAGGCGCCCGTGGTTATGTGACCAAGTCGATCTCACCAGAGGATCTCAACGCCTCCATCGCACGGGTCCATGCTGGTGACGCGGTGTTCTCCCCCCGTCTCGCCGGATTCGTCCTGGATGCCTTCGCCGGATCCGTCCCCGACTCCACCGTGATCGATCCGGAGTTGGACCAGCTCACACCGAGGGAGAAGGAGGTGCTGCGTCTCATCGCCCGCGGCTACGCCTACAAGCAGGTGGCGCGAAAGCTCTCGATATCGATCAAGACGGTGGAAACCCACGTTTCCTCGGTGCTGCGAAAGCTGCAACTCTCCAACCGTCACGAACTGACCAGGTGGGCCACCGATCGCCGCATCGTGTGAGGTAGCGAGGCACGCCTGTCACACTTTGGGATGATGCCTCGTCCTCCCGGTGTGAATGAACCGAACACTTTGAATGGGATTCCTGGCGTCTTCGAGGGTCTGCGACCCCGACTGATGGGGGTCGCCTACGGTCTCCTCGGGAGTGTCGCCGAAGCTGAGGATGTGGTCCAGGAGGCGTGGATACGTCTCCAGCGGACCGAGACAGGCGAGATCGAGGACCTCACCGGCTGGCTCATCACCACGACTTCACGGATCGCCATCGACGTCCTACGATCTGCCAGAAAACGTCGCGAGGAATATGTAGGGCCTTGGCTCCCCGAGCCGGTGGAGACATCCCCCGATCCCGCCGACCGGGTCAGTCTGTCGGACTCACTGTCGTGGGCCATGTTGGTGGTCCTCGAGACCCTCACCCCGGCAGAACGGGCGGCATTCGTCCTCCACGATGTCTTCGATCTCAGCTTCGACGAGATCGGAGCGACCCTAGGCAGAACACCGGTGGCATGTCGCAAACTGGCCTCGAGGGCACGGCAACACGTCGAAAGCCGCAAACCACGGTTCGAAGTCGATGTCGAAGAACACCAAGAGGTGGTCGACGCCTTCGCCGACGCAACCGAGTCTGGTGATCTCGAATCCCTCGTCGGACTCCTCGACCCAGGAGCGGTGCTCACCGCCGATGGAGGTGGCATAGTCCGCGTTGGAAAGGGCATCCAGGGCGGGGAGAAGATTGCCACCTACCTCAGCGGATTCGGACGAGACCCTGCCCGCGCAATCCGCGTTTCCGCCGTCAACAACAACCCCGCTCTCGTCATTTTCCAGGACGGAAGGATCCTGGGAGTGGCTGCGCTCGGTATATCCCAGGGGAGAGTGGCCACCATCGACTTCGTCGCCAATCCCCACAAACTAAGCGAGGTGCGCCCAACTCCAGATCCCTGAGACGGGGATTCGGAGCAGTTGGGAGCCCATAACCAACATTTGGCCCAGAAATAGCAGCCCTGGAGGAACGCCAGAGTCAGCGGGATTACAAACCAGGTGTGCTGCAAGCAGCGACGATCACTGACACCAATACGTTAGAAGTTCTGCAGATGCCATGGTGGTGGGCAGGTAACCGGAACAGACAATCAGAGACACAACCGCAGAAGGCAGCATCCAGGTCAGACACCAACCCGCGATATCACCGAACCCGAGGACCGCCCGACACAACAGACAGCCGCCGGATCGCGAGGTTGAGGTTGGACGGCCCCGACCACGCGAGACCTGAGGCAGAGGCAGCCGTGGGGGGTCTGGGGGCAGAGGCGAGTTCAGTCGGTGACTGCACGCAGGTACTGATTGTAGATCTTGTTGGGTGTGCTCCAGTTGAGGCTGCGGCGTGGTTGGTTGTTGAGGACGTTGAGGGCTTGTTGGATACGTTGTCCGGTGGGGTCGGTGACGGT
>WHTL01000037.1 GCA_009377735.1 Acidimicrobiia bacterium | reverse complement strand
GACGATGCCACCCGCTGAATTCAGGGTCCTCGGGCCCCTCGTAGTCGTCCTCACGGGCATCGACAGCGACATCGATGTCTTCTATCAGGCCGGCGATGGGCTCGATCCGCTCCCAGGATCGACGGGAGATTGGATACGCTTCCTTGGCCGCCTCGATGTCTCCCTGGCGGATGGCGTCGGCAAACACCGCCGTCTCAGAACGCATGGTTTCGATCTGTTCGGCGAGGTAATCGCGATAGCCGTCCGCGGCCTCGGTGATGAGCACATTGTCGGTGGACTGGGTGAGTTCCTCCTCGGAGATCCCCGTGGCCGATCCTGATGCCGACCCCGACGCCGAGCCTGTGCCAGAGGCCGACGTCGATGCCGACCCGGAGGCCGAGCCCGAAGCCGATGCCGTCCCGGATGCCGACCCCGACGCAGAAGCTGAATCCGCTCCGGACGCCGACCCCGATGCCGACCCGGAGCCGGATGCCGACCCGGAGCCGGATGCTGATCCGTCCCCGCCCAGGTCCCGTACCTCCGCCCCGTCGTCACCGCACCCTGCCAGTAGCAGGGCCACGACGCTGCAGACCGTGAGACCGTATCTCATCTTCCGCTGATTCATTCCTTCTCCTTGCTTGGTCATTTCACTTAAAGATTCACGTGGGCGGCAACGGTGGCGGCCTGGGCCTCTGTCTCCTGGTGCCCGCCGGCTACCGAACGTGCGCTCCGCCACCCATAGAAGAGAGCCCCTCCGACGATCACCGACCACAAGCCGTGGAGAGCCCAGGTGGTGGGGGAGGGGGTCATATAGTTGGGCAAGAGCACTCTTGCCAGGCCACGCAGGGGGTCATCCGTGGCGGCGAAGTCGACCACCCAGGTGATCTCACCGGAAAGCCCCGCGCTCACCAGAATGACGAAGGCAGCCACCCCCACGGCCCCCACCATTGCCACCGTGCCCAGTCTCAGTCGGGTCTCGTCAGCCCAGACACCAATCAGGACGGCGGTGATGGGAAGGGCGACGATGAGTTGGCGACCGGGGAACCACCAACCGTGCATGGTTAGGGCAACGAAGGTGGCGGTCAGCCAGGCGACGACGAGGACCGCGATCGGCCAACGCAGATCGGGGTGACGTCGCCAACCCCAGGCCGCGACGAGCGGGATCAAGAGATACAGAGGCTGCCATGACCCCAGACCAAAGCCGCGATCGACGAGAAGTCCCACGAGGCGGGTGGCTCGACCCCACAGATTCACCTCGGTCCCCACCGCGGTGAGCTCGCCGCCCACAAAATGGTCACCGGCGGCATAAGGGGTTAAACCGCCGTAGATGGCCTGGTGAAACGCCGCGAACAGGGCTCCAGCCACGACGAGGATGGCCATGAGACGACGTCGTTCCGTGGGCGCTGCGCTGTGGAGCAGCCAGATCGCAAGGACAGCGGCGACGGGTGCGTACTTCACTGCGAGCCAGGGGAGGACGATCACCACGGCCATCGCCAGCCATGGTCGACGAGGATCAGCAGCCAACGCTCCGACGGCGACGATTACCGCGAGACCAGCCACGATCTCGGGATACACCTGGGTGGAATAGACAGCCAGAGGAGGCGCCAGAGCGAAAAGCAGTGTGGTGACGAACGTCGTCGAGAATCCCACACGAAAACGGTGGTGCATCGTCCATGCCGTGACCGCAGCGAGGAGACCACCGATAACAGCGAGGGATGCTTTGGCGCCCACCCACCCCCATAGACCCATGGGAAGGGCGAGGATCAACGGGAGGAGGGGGCCGTGGGGGGAGAGTTGGCTTCCATCGGGATTGACCTCGGTCTGAACCGGTAACTCGGCCTCACGGAAGGGCGCTGCCCTTTCCAGGGCGAGCTCATCGGAGATATCGAGATCGCGGTCCTCGAACAAACTTATAGCGGAGAGAAGGTATTGCGGCTCATCCGCGGTGGTCTGGGCACCATAGGTGGCGCGGACACCGATCCCGATCGAGACGAGACCCGCCACCACGAGTCCCACAAACACGAAGGGCAACATCCCTCTCTCCCTCATAGGACGCCCACGCGGTCGGACGAGGAGAGAGCCCCGACCATCCTTTCCACCAGTGCCTCGAGATCGGTTGATGGCACGAACCCGAGGACTCGCTCACATCGAGTGGTGTCGGCGAGGGTGCCATCCACCTCTTCACCGCCCCCGTCGACCACCTCGATTCGGGTGGGTCGGCCCATGCACTCTATGACGGTTCGAGCCATGTCGATGATCCGATGGCACTTACCCGTTCCCAGATTGACCGTTCCGCCGAAAGACCGCTCGGACATGGCGATGAGACCGTTAACTACGTGGTCGACATCGGTGACGTCGCGCACCCGGTTGGGTGAGCCAAAAAGACGGATCGGCGCACCCATGGCGATGGCATCGATCCAGGTGGAGAAGGCCATGTCGGGTCTTTGGCCCTCACCGGCAACGGTGAAGGGTCGGGCAACGGCGATTCGCCCTCCCTCGGCTGCTCTCCGCCAACAGAGTTCCTCGGTCATCACCTTGGAACGGGCGTACCCGCCGAGGGGTCGAAGGGGGTCGTCCTCCTGGCATGCCTTTAGGTCGCCCTCAACCATCGCGCTCCCGTACACCGATGACGAGGAGGTCACGACAACGGGTGTCTGCAGGGGCACGCCATCGAGTAGTACCGTTGTCGCCAGGACGTTGTCATGGTGTCTCCGCATCCTGATATCGGGAGAAGTGTCCCTGACACCGGGGCGCGCCGCGAGATGGAAGACCACATCCGACGTCTCAGCCAGGTCCGCTATCCGGCAATGGTTGGATCGGTCGCTCAGGTCGATGCGGTGCTCCCACGAACTGTCCGGTGTGGCGCGCCGGTCGATGCCGATCACCTCAGTCCCGCGTCGTCGCAGCTCCCGGACGAGATGACCGCCGATGAAACCACTGGACCCGGTGACTAACGCTCGCATATCGTTGGGAGATAGTAATTACACTATGGTCGTGTTGTAAAGTGAGCTACACACTGCCTATTAAGCATGCTTAACAAAGCCCGTAATGCTCTCGAACAGAACCGACCGCTCGTCTTGTCGGCTTTGATTCTCTTCACCCTGGGCATGGTCTGGCTGGTTGTTGTCACGGTGGATCGGGAGTCCTTGGTGGCGACATGGGCTGCCATCGCCGATGATCCGCCTCGGATCGCCCTGGTCCTGGGATGTTTCGCCAGTGCATTCGCCCTCCGGGCGATTGCCTGGCGTGGTCTGGTTCCTGGGCTCAGCTTCAGCCAGGCGTTCGGCGCCCTCCATGTTTCACTCGGCGGCAATCACATCCTCCCTCTTCGACTGGGAGAGCCCCTCCGGATCTTGAGTGTCGTCCGTCGCACCTCGGTGGCAGCGAGCACGGCGACTGCTTCGACACTGACCCTTCGGGCCGCCGACATCGTATCGCTGGTAATCCTGGGATTTGTGGCCGGGCTGGGACGTTTCGTCGACACATGGGTTCTAGGGCCCCTACTGATTGTGGGCATAGCGGTGGTGGGTTTCGGGGTGTGGTGGCTCCGACGTCTGCCCGGTACCAGGCGCCCCGGTCCCATGACACTCATCCTGACCTTCGGAGCCTGGGGATTGGAAAGCGTGGTGGTATGGCAGGTGGCCCTCCTCGGTGGTCTCGCCATTTCCTTCATGGAGGCGATATTGGTCACCGCCGCGGCTGTTGTTGCCCAGATCGTCGCCATTGCCCCGGGGGGCTTCGGGACCTATGAGGCGGGTGGCGTCGCCGCTCTGGCCTTCCTTGGTCACCCCCTCGAGGTGGCTCTGGCGATCGTGCTCACCGCCCACGCCATCAAGACCGCATACTCCCTGGTAACCGGTCTGATTGGCGCCCTGGTCCCCGAACCGGGTCTGTTCGGTCGTTTCCGGATACCACCGCAGACCGCTCCCACCGCCGGCGATGAACCGCCGCAAGACCCCGGTCCTGTGGTCTTCTTCCTGCCCGCTCACAACGAGGGGGGCAGGGTGGGGCCGGTGGTACACCGCATCCCGGAACAGGTGGAGGGGCACCGGGTCGTGAAGATGGTGATCGACGACGGCTCCACCGACGATACCGCGGCGGAGGCCAGTGAGGCTGGAGCGGATGTGGTGTCTCTATCACCGAACCGTGGCCTCGGTGGTGCCGTGCGGGTGGGAATGGCAAAGGCGCTCGAGCACGATCCGGCAGCGGTCGTGTTCTGTGACGCCGATGGCGAGTATGCGCCAGAGGAGCTGGTGCGTCTGGTGACACCGATCCTCACTGGGTCCGCCGACTACGTGGTGGGGTCGCGTTTTGGTGGCGAGATCGACCGGATGCTGCCACATCGGAGGTTGGGGAACCGGGTCCTCACCTTCTTGTTGTCATGGGTGGCTCGTCGTCGTGTCGGGGACGGACAGAGCGGCTATCGCGCCTTCTCTTCACAAGCGGCCGCCGCAGCCGAGATCGCCCATGACTACAACTACGCCCAAGTGATAACCCTTGATCTCCTTCAGAAGGGATTCCGCTACCGGGAGGTGCCGATCTCGTACACCTTTCGCAGCGGGGGCGACTCCTTCGTGAGATTGGGTCGGTACCTGCGGGCGGTGCTCCCCGCGGTATGGAGGGAGATCAATGATCGCGTCCCACCAACGGCGTCGGTGGCGTCAGTCCTCGACGACATGGGTGGCGAAGGAACGTCTGGATTGCGCCCAAACCCCGTCGTCGATGCGACCTGAGGATGTCACTGAGGCCACGGCGTCACGGCCCATCGCCAGTGTGTGGTGGGTGTTGTCGTGGGCGAACAATCCCTGACGCCCGAATGTGAGAAGGTTGGAGAACTGCCCTACCCACCGATCGACCGTCTTCAGATTCTGCTCGGTCCCGACCCGATAGATGGGGTAGACATTTCGCAACTTGTGGACGACACCAAAATGGCCGGGATCGGGGAGACCGGTCGTCACCACGTCATTGCGCACCCGCTGGAGGATCTCCTGGTTATCACCGACCCACAGGGGGTGTTCGGGTCCAACGGGTATCTCCACACAGAGGACGGTCTGGGCCGGCGGGTCCTCGTCGCTGTCGCGATAGTTCTTGGACTCGGAGATACGAGTGAAAACCAGGTCCTCCTCGGGGAAGTAGTGGGCATCGTATGGGGTCCAGCGCTCCCGGGGGACGACCAGGTATGCCAGGATCATGGCTCGGCTCTCGAGACCGTCGAGGGCGGCAGCCACCTCGTCGGGGGGATCGAGGAGACGGGCGAGCACGGCCAGGGGGATGGTGGAGAGGACGAGAGGTGCCTTGGTGTTTTGTCCGTTCCCCAGGCGAACCACCCATCCCTCGTCGTCTGGCTTGAGACCGACGACGGGCGACCCCAGACGCAACGTCGCACCCTCGTCTACGACGGCGTCGGCCAGAGCATCGGTGATCTGACCGAACCCCCGCCTCGGATACAGGAACGACCGTCCCCCTGAACGGCTTGTGGCTTTCCGCAACAGCTTGAGCGGAGAGTCCGCCGCGATGCGACGACGGGCCTGCGTTCCCGAGAGCTCATCTGGCTCGGCACCCCAGATCTTGCGCGCATAGGGGAAGTAGAACAGGTCGCCCATGGGTCGGCCGAGACCGGTTGTCACCACGGATTCGTAGGTGGTGTCGTCGGGTCGCCGGGTGAGTGCGGCCAACGCTCCCCTCGCCAACCTAGCCGTGGTGGAGACGGCCAGGTTGGTGACGAGGTCAGTGGGCGAGAGGGGGAACCGGAGCCATGACCCTCCCAGCCGGATCCGACCATTGCGATGACGGACCTGGAGGTCGTCGCCGAGAAGGGAACTCAGGTCGTCGAGGATGTCGTCGTCGATGGATGGATGGAGCCGATGGCTCCCGCGATCGACCCGCTGACCGGCGATCTCGAGACCCGATGCCAGCCCCCCCGGTGTCTCCCCACTTTCGATGATCGACACCTCGAAGCCGCGATGGGCAAGGAGGAGTCCCGAGTAGAGCCCGGCGGGTCCAGCACCGAGCACGACGACATCGGTCACGGTACGGGAACGAGCTCCTCTGTGGGATACACCACCACGGGGGGACCTTCGAATCTCACCGATACGGCGTCGCCGGGTCGGAAACGCCGCCCCTGCATGGCTCGCACCGTTAGCGTCACGTCCTCCAACTCGACCATGTAGGAGATGTCGTGCCCGTAGAACTCGACGTGCGTCACCCTACCCTCGTCGCCATCGTCGAGATGTAGATACTCGGGGCGTACCAGGATGGTGCCAGCGCCTCCCGTGCTTGTCGCAACCGGTATGATACCCAGCCTCGTCTCGGCACCATCCTCGGTAATCACGGCTTGGAGTAGGTTGGCGTCACCGACGAATCCTGCGACCCAGGGATCGATCGGCTGATCGTATAAGGTGCCGGGATCGGCTTGCTGACGGATCGACCCGGACTCCATCACCGCCACCTCGTCACCCATGACGAATGCCTCCGCCTGATCGTGGGTGACGAATAGTGCGGTAGTGCCGAGTTCCCCGAGGAGTCGGTGTGTCTCCGATCTCACCCGGTTGCGTAGCGCCGCATCGAGGTTGGAGAATGGCTCATCGAGAAGAAGGACGTCCGGGTGCGGTGCGAGTGCCCTGGCCAGGGCAACTCTTTGTTGCTGACCCCCGGATAGGGTCGCCGGCATCCGCCTTCCCAAGCCTTCGAGTCCCACCATTGCCAGGGTGTCCTCGACTTCGGCTGCCTCACGACCCGCGGTGAGCCCATACCCAACGTTGGCGGCGACTCGAGATGGGGGAAGAGTGCCCAATCTTGGAAGACCATGCCTATGCGTCGATTTTCTGGGGGCACGGTGTGGTCCCGATCGGAGAGGACACGCTCGCCGAGACGGATCGTGCCCACGTCGGGATGCTCCAGCCCGGCGATACACCGAAGCAGGGTGGTCTTACCGCAGCCGCTCGGCCCGAGGAGGGCCACTGTCGTTTCTGGTGGAACGACGAGGTTCACTCCCTTGAGTACTTCGTCGTCCTCGAAGGACTTGCTGACGTGGTCGAGGATCAACCCGACCCGATTGGTAACGGTTTCCAAGGCCCCGAATCCTAACGTTCGTGCGTCCGAACACCAAGAGTTCGGTTCTCCTGACACTTCTTCTGGGGGACTCCCACAGACCCCCCACGGCTGCCACTGCAATGCTTCTCGCGTGGTCGGGGCCGTCCGACCTCAACTCCGCGACTCGGATTCTGTCTCTCGTGTCCGGATGACCTTCGGGTTCAGTGTGATCTCAATCTGATGTCTTACCGGGTCGTGGGTCGCTGGTGGACCCTCATCGCGGCCTATCCTTCCCACCCACCTCCACGGCATCTGCACGCCCGCCCACGTCTCGGAGTTTGGGACTCGTCGCTGCGTGCGGCACACCGGGTCTCAATATCGATTGGTTGCTCAGAGGCTCTCTTTGTCAATGATTATGGGGTGAGCAGGCCGTGGGGTCAGGGTACGGGATCCGATGACGTCGCATCATCGGTTTGGGGGCGACTCCGCTCCCGGACCCGTACCAGGGAGCGAAGAGGGTTGGCGTCACCGACATATATTCCGATCGGGATGAGGGCGATGGTCACGATCAGTAGTGCCGGTAGCGCCGCGGTTGCCCAGCGCGACTCGGAAGCCATGCTCCAAACCCATACCGAGGCTGTGGTGAAGCCAAAGGGACGGATCATCAGCACGATCGGAAGCTCCTTGAGGATGTCGATGGCCACCAAGACCATGCCAGCCCCGATTCCGGCTTTGGCGAGGGGGAGATAGATCTGGCGGAGGACACGCCACGGCGATGCGCCAAGAGTGTGAGCGGCATCGGGCATGCTGGTGCTGACCTTCTCCAGGCTGGCATCGATCGATCCGTATGCAACGGCTACGAAGCGCACGATATAGGCGTAGGTCAAACCTGTGAGGGAAACCAATGCGATCGCCGCCGGCGAGCCGTCCGTCATGGCGACGAACCATCCGATAACAACGAGCACCCCGAGAGCAACCACCGGCCCGGGGAGCCCGTATCCGACCGTGACCAGTGGTGCCAGACGTTTCGCCAAGGGGGAACGGCTGAAACGGGCGCCACCGGCGGCGAAGAGACCGACAACCACGCATCCGGCGGCGGCGACCAGTGCCATGAAGAGACTGTTGCCAAGGTACTCGACTGCACGGGGAAGATCGATGACCGAGGCGGGAGACGTCAAGGTCCAAACGAGGAGTTGCACCACCGGGATACCGAGGGCGATGGTGACCACCACGGCACAAATCCCGGTCGCCATCCAGGCCCTCCTGCCGCGAAGGGCTACCCGTTCGAAACCCCTCTGACCTCCCTTTTGGCTATATCGGCGCCCACCCCTCATGATCCGCTCGAATGCCATCACCATCAGTGCGAAAACCAGGACTAGAGCCGCTATCTCGATGGCCGCATCCCGGTCGAACATCCCCCGCCACACCTGATAGACCCCGACCGACACGGTCTCCACACCAAAGTACTGGACGGTGGCGAAGTCGTTGAGCGTCTCCATCATCACCACGACCAGCCCCGCGGCGAGGGATGGCCGGGCGAGGGGGAGTACGACCCTCCGCAGGGCACGGATGCGGCCGTCACCCAGGAGTCGGGCGCTTTCGAATGTCGCCGGTGCCTGCTCCCGGAGTGCCGAGCGGGCCAGCACGTACACGTAGGGGTAGAGGGTGAGGGTCATCACCGTCGCTGCTCCGGGCAGAGATCTCACGTCGGGGAACCAGACATCGGGCCCGAAGAGGTCGCGAAGGGTTGTCTGTATCGGACCGGGGAAGTCGAAGATGGCGAGGAAGACGAAGCCGAGCACATACGCAGGCATGGCGAGGGGAAGCACGAGGGCCCAGGTGAAGATGCGTCGTAGCGGGAAGTCGTAACCACTGACCAGCCATGCCAGACCGGCCCCGAGAACGAGACTCCCCAGCCCGACGAGGGCGAGGAGACCGACCGTGGAGGTGATCATGGCGGGGAGTCTGGTTTCCCAGAGTTGGTCCCACACCTCGACGCTGGGTGTCAGGATGCCGAATCCGACCAGCCCAACCGGTAGCAGCAGCATACCGACCGTAGCGACGGTGAGTATCGTCCAGACCGGTCGTGTCCGGCCGGGTCCACTCGTAGCCTGCCTCATTCATCAAGCGTATGGCATCGGCGTTGAGCGAGGCGAATTCCTCCGGGTTGAGCGGGTCCTCCTTGAAGGTGCCCCATTCGCTTACCAGTTGTGTCGGTTCGATGTCGGGGTTAACCGGGTACTCGTGATTCCGATATGCGAACGCCTCCTGACCGTCGGTGGCGAGCCACTCGATCAGGTCCGTAGCCAGATCGGGGTTGTCGGCCGCAGAGGTGACACCGGCGCCGCTGATATTCACATGAACGCCCCGTCCATCCTGATTCGCCCAGAACGGGACAACCGGAAACTCGGGATCGTCCTCGACGAGACGTGCCAGGTAGTAATGGTTGGTGATACCCACGTCGCATCCCCCGGAGGCGATCGTCTCCAGGATCTGGATGTCGTTCGACATGATGTCGACGTCGTTATCGACCCAACCTTCGACGACCTCGAGCGCACCTTCATATCCGTGATGGACGATGAGGCTTGCCACCAGCGACTGGGTGTAGACGTTGGATGAGTTGCGCATGCACAACCGGCCTTCCCACTGCGGGGAGGTGAGGTCCTCGTAGGTCGACAGCTCCGATGGGTCCACGCGCTCGGGGTGATACATGATGGTTCGGACCCGCTTGGAGAGCCCGACCCACAGATTTTCGGGATGACGGAGATTCTCTGGCACGGCTTCGTTGAGGGTGTCGGTCTGAAGAGGTTGGAGCAGACCTTCGTCGGCGGCCAGCTCCAGATTGGCGGCATCTACGGTCATGAAGACATCCGCCAGGGTGTCCTCTCCCTCTGTCTGCAGTCTCTCCCTGAGCTCGGGATCACCTCCGAATAAGAACTCCACCGAGATCCCGGTCTCTTCGGCGAAAACCTCGAACGCCTCCTCCACGTCGTAATGACGACCCGAATAGACCCGCACAACATCCTCTCCACCTGCGATGGAGTCGACCACCCCGCAACCAGCGATCGTCATGGCACCAAGAAGCAAGAGCAATGAGAATCCAGGGCGACGCCGCATATCAGGCAACCCTAACGTCCCTTGCCAGGCAGGCAAAACATCCTTCGTCGCCAGCTGTGCCTCACCTCCCAAAACCACCTTCTCGCGCGTTTGTGCCGAAACAAGTGGCCTTGACATGTAACCATTTAGTTACCTATTATGTCGTCCATATGGAGACGGTGTTCAAAGTACTAGCCAATCCCACCAGGCGGGAACTGCTCGACTCCCTTTTCAGGGACGATGGGCAGACGTTGATGTCGCTGATCGAGGGGCATGACATGTCCAGAATCGGTGTCAGCAAGCACCTCCGGCTTCTGGAGGAGGCGAACCTGGTGGTGACCCGGCGGCGGGGCCGGGAGAAGCTCCATTACCTGAACCCCATTCCCATCCGTGAGATACACGACCGATGGGTGAGCAAGTACACCGAGCCCTGGGCAGCCGGTTTGGTCGACCTCAAGGGAGATCTGGAGGAATCCATGGAGAAGATGTTCGAGATATACATCCGCACCACCCCTGAGAGACTCTGGGAAGCGATCACCGATCCGGCGATCCGAGCCAAGTACCACTTCGGGGCTGGAGCCGAGTCCACCTGGGAGGAGAAGTCGGAGTGGGCGCTGGTACACCCCAAAGGTGATGAAGCTCTCGCCGAGGGGGAGAACCTCGTGGTCGATCCGCCCCATCGGCTGGTGCAGACCATGAAGGTCCTGTGGAGTGAGGCAGCGCAACGGGAAGAGACTTCTCGCGTGACGTGGGAGATCGAGCCGGTGGGTGATTCCTGTCGGCTGACGGTGACCCACGATCAGCTCCGAGAGGATGCCCCAGACGAGCTCTACGAAGGGTGGCCGATGATCCTTTCGGGTCTGAAGACATGGCTCGAAACCGGAGAACTGCTCACCACTCCCGGCTCGCTCATGTATGACCAGGAATGACACAAGCAACAACACAAAGGAGGGCAAACATGCCAGCTACCACGATCACCAATATCCACACCGTGGGGATTGACGTCCGAGACCAGGACGCTGCCCTGGATTTCTATGTGGACACGCTCGGATTCGAGAAACGTCTCGATGCTCCGATCAGCGACGAGATGCGCTGGATCGAAGTCGCACCCGAAGGGATCACACCCTCGATCGCACTCAACCTATCGGAAGATCCCACTGGGGAGCCGAACGATACGGGAATTCGCTTTCTAGTCCCCGACGTCGATGCCGAGCATGCCGCCATGGCGGAGCGGGGTGTCGATGTGGGCGAGGTGCTCCGGTGGGATGGAGTGCCGGCCATGTACAGCTTCGACGATCCCGACGGCAACCGTTTCTACATCGTGGAGGAAACCCAATGACTACAAACCAATCCGAGCACCTCGACAAGAGGTTCACCACCACCCTCCAGAAGAGGCCGGGCGAGGGCGGGTGGACATGCGTCGTCACAGATTGGAGTGCCGAGTTCTTCGGTACCCGGGGACTGGTGAAGGTATCGGGGACGGTCGACGGGCACCCCTTTCGTTCCTCGTTCATGGCGCTGGGTGATGGAACTCACATGCTCCCCATCAAGGCCGAGCTCAGAGAAGTCATCGACAAGGGAGAAGGTGATCCCATCACCATCCATCTCGAAGAGCGGCATCTGACCTGACCGCTGCCGATGGCCGTGCGCGGGAACGGTTGACAGTATAGTATTCTCCACCTTACAGCGTATAGCAACCGTCAGAGGAGAGTCCTGTGCCAATGCCAAATTGGTGGCGCCACATCAATAAGAGGGTCTTCAATCCCTATCAACTGAAACGCGACAACTGGCCCATTCTCCGCCACGTGGGGCGGGCATCGGGAAAGACCCATCGAACACCCTTGGGTCCGATGAGAAAGGACAACGGTTACTACTTCCTCGTCGTTTACGGGCCCGAGACCGACTGGCTGCAGAACGTGTTGGCGTCGGGGCACGCCGTGCTCGAAATCGATGGTGGGGAGGTGCAACTCGCTGCGCCGCGTCTCGTGTCGATCGACGAGGCTTATGCCAACGCACTGGTGGAAGTCAAGCGTCCCGCCGGAATTCTCAACATTACCCAAGCTCTCGAGATGGATGCAGCCTGAACATCGTTTCCTCAGGCTCCCAGTTGGAGAGCCTCACGCATCCGGACCACCTGTCGGCGGGCCTGCTCCTTGTATACGTCGGAGCGGGGGTGCCCCTCTAGTTCGGCCCGTCGACGTGAGTTGAGACTGAGCAACTGGGCGTGCACCAGGGCGAGCTCTTCCCGGGGGGTGTAGGCACGGGCCGGGGTTGCCTCACCCATCGCTTCGATTATGAGCCGGAGGGTCTTTTCGGGTGTGGCCGAATAGAGGTGGAGCTTCGCGGCGTCCCTCATGATGGGGGCGACCGAGGCATTCTCCCAGTCGACCAGGACGATTCCGTCTCCGGTGCGCAGAATGTTTGAAGCGACCATGTCGCCGTGCGACCGGGAGCACCGCAGCGTGTGGTCACGAGAGATCATATCCGTAGCCACCGTTGCCAGATCCGGCGACAGTATCTCAACTGTCTCCGCCCATCTATGGACGAGGCCACCGCCCCAACACTCGCCAACCGGGACACGTGTGACACCATACCCGCGGTGAATTGAGCCGATGGCTTCCAAGATCTCCGACGCCGCTTCGTCGAGGCTCTCCGCAGATATCAAAGGATGACCGTCGACCCATGCTTCGACTAGATAGGGGAGCTCGTCCCTGACTACCCCGTGACCGAGAAGTCTCGGCATCAGCCCGGGAGCATGGCGGTCGACGATTCCATGGGCTTCTACTGCTCGGGCGATTCCGCTCCAACTGTCGGGACGGGGCGGTTGGATTGCCAAGGTGACACCCTCGTCGGCATAGGCCGCCCGAAGTCGAACCGAGTCGCGGATGTCGAACTTGCCGATCACAACGGCGTCGGCGGCAACCCCGGCGCGAACTTCTTGCACGTCGGGGCCGTGCCAGGCCAGTCTTAGTGGGGCGGGGATGATGACTTCGAGACGATCGTCCAGTTGGGGCCGTCGCATCACCCTGTCCAGGGCAAGCAGTCGAACCGCCCGCCTCGACTGGGGGAGTGAGGTCTCGGCACGCTCGGCCGCCCGAACCGCGGCCAGTGCCAGATACTGACGCTCGGTGAGGTTGCGGCGTCGTGCCATCCATTGCCTGGTTGTCTTCGCCACCTGATTTTGCACCCGTTTCAGAACCGGGGCTGGTGTTGCGGTCGAAATACCATCTCGGTTTCCTCGCGGTCAACTCAGGGTAAACGCCCGCTGGACATGAGCTAGAGGGAAGGGGCGGTGTAAGCCACTGTGATCTACGGCTCCCAGAGGTCTAGGAGGACACCGGTGACCTGATGCTGGTCATCCAAGAAGAGGCTGACGGAGAACCAATCAATGCAAGAGGTGGTTCCGATGGGCTCGAAGTTGACCTGCTGCAGGCCTCTCAGTTCCACCGGTGGTTCCACTGGTGGCGAGGCGCAGTGCGGTATGGGGCCCTCGGTAACGGCTGTCGGTTGTTTCCCCAGATCGAGGATGTCGACATCCCGTCACGTCCGCGCCACCCATCGAGCGAGACCGACCACGTTTCGGGGTCGGCTAGATCGGAGCCTGGGACCCATTGGGTGTGGCCTTCCATCAGACCGAACCAGACCTCGTCGGCGAAATCGAGAGTGGGCTGGGTCGTCTGCGATCGGAACTCGGACAGAAGTTGGTTGGCGTCATCTCCGGGTGCGTTTGCTTCCCCGCCTGTTGTGATCGTGAATGGAAGTCGTAGGGAATTGTCGGTGTTCTCCGACCCGGAATCGAGAACGAGGGTGTAGGAACCTGCGGGGAGCCCACTCGCCCTGAAGGCAAACTCACCCCAGGCGTCGATCCAGTCGGTGGTCTGAATACCCACCTCGGTGGCCTGCACCGTTCCTTGATATGTCCCGTCGTAGACGGCCCCTACCGGGTCGCCGATGCTGTCCGCGATGTGGACACCGAGATTCGCCTCGAATGCCCGTGCTACCCCGACGACCTCGACACTCCCGTTGGCGATGCTCATGGTTTGGGTGAGCGCAACCAGGTCGTTGGCCGGTGGTGTCTCTGACATCTGGATGGTCAACGTCAGCTGGTTGCCATCTCGGCTGGTCCAACCATCTTCCGCACCTGGAATCACTAGGTCGATGGGCCCGCCGGGCGTGCGCGTGACGTAGAGCCCGGCAGCGTCGTGTTGTTCGGCGACCACACTCCCCAATGTGACCCGGTACGGGTTTCCGCTCTGAAGTTCGGTGTAGGAGGGCACCGACGGTTCGAAGGTGAGCACGTACTGGCGGCAATCCTGGTCCAACTCGCTGAAAGTGATTTTCGTCAAGGTCGCCTGCTCGAGTTTGTCGCCTTCAGCACCTGGGGGTTCGTCCAAGTAGCAGTCTGGACCGGTGGGTGGCTGGCCCGGCACGTCGGGAGCGTCGCCGACGGGTAGGAGATACGCGGTATTGACCCACCCAGACGTCTCACCATCGACCGGTTCGCCCAACTCCACTCGCCACCAGAGCGCCCCATCGTCGCTCGTCGACTCATCGCCCGTGAAGTGGACCTGGTCGTACTCCGGTGGCAGAGACACCACGATTGGAGCGCTGGCGGAGGGGCTCTCTCTCACGTTCAGGAACGGGTCGTCAACGTCAGCCTCGACCAGGTCGGTGTTGACCCGGTAGTGGTCTTCTGTTGATGTCGGCGGGGTTGTTGATGGGGGAGTTTCCGTCGCCTCGGGTGTTGTTGCCGACGTTGGCGGGGAGGTGGAAGAGATGGCTTCCGAGGCGGGGACGGTCTCTGCAGGTTGGGTCGTCTCAGGTTGACTCAGGGCGGGAGGCACCGGTGTCTCGCCCCCGGGAAACAGGTCGAGAAGGATTGCACCACCGATCACGATTGCCACCAACAAGGCGGCGGAAATCACGGGGAGCATGGTTGGCCGACGCGGGGAGACGGTCCTCTCGAACGCGGTTCGGGTATGAAGATCAGCCCTGGTCCGAGCTCGAAGCTCCGAGAAGGCTTCCTTGATGCGATCTTCGGGATTCAACCGGCACCTCCTTGAAGAGTCCGCCCGAGTGTGTCCCGTCCTCGGTGAAGATGGACCTTGGCGGTGGATACCGAACACTGGAGTATCTCGGCGGTTTCGGCCACGGATCGATCCTCCAGATAGAACAGGGCAACGGCAGCTCGTTGTTGGGCGGGCAGTTGGCGGACGGCTTCCCATACATCGTCGTGGATCTCGGGAAGCTCAGACAGACTGGGTGGGGAACCGAGCCGCAGACGCGCCCTGGTCTCGGCACCTATCCGCCGCCGGTTCGACACGGCCAGGTTGATCGTGACCCTGCGGAGCCAGGCACCGGGTTTGTCGTATCGGGAGATCTTGTCCCATGACCGATAGGCACGGGACATTGCCTCCTGGGCAACGTCCTCTGCGGTTGCCCTGCTGCCCGACACTGAATAAGCGAGGGCCACCATCGCATGGAACTCCCGACGGAAGAAGGCCTCGAACGAGAGATCCGCCATCTGCGTGTCCTGGGCCGGTGGCGGGTTGCTCATGGGTGTGAGTATGGCGATCACAACCCACACACGCATTGGCAACGCCGGAGGTTTACCGACTCGCGAAGTTGCCCCCCTCAACCCGAGAGCTCCGCCGTCAGCGGATGGCTTCCAGCCAGGGTCTGAGAACCGGTAGGACGTTGGCGGCCTGCATGGCCTGCACATGATCGAGCCCATCGAGGATCCGTACCTGCCAACCCGCGTCTTCCAGTTCGGACCGGTTGTTGAGCAACGGACCGGCGATATCTACCACGACGTTCCCCCAGCGTGGCCCATATTCGATGCGGTCGGACGACCCGGCAAAACAGAGCCGGGGATGGCTCAGACCCTTCTGTACGGCTCGGTCGTCGAAGCCGTCCAACTCTTCGTACAAGGTCACGAACTGACGGGTCTGAGGCTCCGTCATGGTGACTTCTGCCGTATCCCAGTCGAGTTCGGCATGGGGATCGGGGGCCTCTGCGGGCTTCTGTTCGGTGGTCGACAGCTCGTGGGTTGCCCTGGTGACGGCCAGCATCTCCGGGTACGGTCCGCCGATTGGTGGGTAGCCCCCCATGGCGAGTCCCTCCAGTCTGTCGGTGCGAAGGGCCAGCTGGAGTCCGGCCAAAGCCAGCCAGGAGTAGCCGTAGTAGACAAACCGAGATGCACCGGACGCGTCGGCGATGGCGAGCAGGTCGGCCGATATGTTGTCGGGGGTCAGTGTGTCCGGCTTGGGGTGGGCGAGTACGTGTCCCTCGTAGTCGGCGGCGATGACCTGGTGGCGGTCGGCCAGTCCGTCGATGAGATTCCGACCCAGGGCCGGGTCGACCCCCCAGCGACGCATCTCGTCTGCTTGGGTGCCCTCAACGGGAACCGGATTGAGTGCCATGACGACGGCCGGACCGGTCCCGGATATCTCGACGTCGATGGTCGCTCCGTCGTGAAGTGTTGCGGTGGACACGAGGATCTCCTTATCAGGTAATGTGTTGCCGACAAGTGCCTGACTGACGTTCGAGGGTGTGGAAATGTGCCCTGGGTCCATCTTTTCACACCGTCGACCTGACTGGTAAGGGTGTTGGCGGTCGAGGGTGTAGAAATATGCGCTGGGTCGACATATTCACACCGTCGACCTGACTGGTAAGGGTGTTGGCGGTCGAGGGTGTAGAAATATGCGCTGGGTCGACATATTCACACCGTCGACTTGACAAGAGATTCCTCACGGTGGACGTGTGTGGTCGGGTCAGGGGGATTGGTCCTCAGAGGTTGGTGCGGCGTCGTTCGAGACCCTCGAGGATCACATCGATCCCGAACTCGAACTCGGTTTGGTCATCACACCAGCCCAAGGTCGATTCGGGGTCGTCGTGGCTTATCTCCATCATCATCCCGGTGAGGTGGGGGAGCTGTTCGGCCATCTGCTCCATCATCTCTGTGGCATCCTCTTCGCCCTGATCCATGTCATCCGGCTGGAACAGCTCCTGGTTGAACCCCAGTGCCCGGCTTCCCAGGGTATGCATGGCGTGATGGGCGAGGTCGTAGGTGAAGCCACCTTCGATCATTATCCGCAGCACCGACTCGTAGTAGAAGGCGAGCGTCGGGCTTATGTCCGTCCTGCCCTCGATCACCCCCGGTGCCCAGGGGTGTCGCAGCATCACCTGGCGTGCCGTGAGAATCTGTGAGCGTAGGACGGACGCCCAATCGTCGACGGGACGGGCCTCATCGTCGGCGAGTGCCTCGTTGATCTCCGCAACGATCACATCGACCACACCATCGAGGATCGCTTCCTT
>WHTL01000292.1 GCA_009377735.1 Acidimicrobiia bacterium | reverse complement strand
GACAGAGACCAACGAGGAGACCACCGTCGAGGAGACCTTGCCCTCAGATATGCCCACTGAAGATTTGACGCCCGAAGAGACCCCAGCCGTGGAGGCGCCGTCAGACGAAGCCGCCACCGGGTCCGAGCCGACCGAAGAGTCCGAGACGGTCGAGCCTGAGACGACCGAATCCGACGCGGTAGAGACCGAAGAGGTAGAGACCAAAGAGTCCGAGCCGACCGAAGAGTCCGAGCTGACCGAAGAGTCCGAGCCGACCGAAGAGTCCGAGCCGACCGAACCCGAGGCGGTAGAGACCGAAGAGTCCGAAGAGTCCGAGACGACCGAACCTGAGGCGGTAGAGACCGAAGAGTCCGAAGAGTCCGAGACGACCGAACCTGAGGCGTCCGATGAGCCCGAGACGATCGAGGATAACTCGGAAACACCCTCGACCCCACCGGTGAATCCCTATGACCTGCCTGGCGATTGGTACGTGATCCATTCCTACTCGGGCTATGAGAACAAGGTCAAGGCAAATATGGAGACCCGAGTCCGATCTCTCCACCTCGAGGATCAGATCTACGACGTCCACATCCCCATGGAGGATGTCGTCGAGTTCAAGAGTGGCAAGAAGGTCACGGTCCCCAAGAAGGTATTCCCCGGGTACCTGTTGGTGCGGATGCATCTGGACGACAACTCCTGGTTTGCAGTTCGCAATACACCTGGGGTTACCGGATTCGTGGGGAACAACAACCAAAAGCCCACCCCACTCTCCCGACGTGAGGTTGAACGGTTCCTCGGCGTGCAGCAGGAAGAGGAGAAGGGCGCACCCCGTTTCAAGCCCGCATGGGAGGTCGGAGAGCAGGTCCGTGTCGTTACCGGTCCTTTTGCCGATTTCAACGGGATCATCGAGGACATCAACCTGGACCAATCCAAGGTGGTCGTTCTCGTGAACATCTTTGGCCGAGACACCCCGGTGGAGCTGGGGTTCGACGACATTCAGAAGAACTAAGGACAACGAGATATGGCGCGCAAGAAGCTACTAACAACCCTCAAGATGCAGCTCCCTGCCGGGCAGGCTACCCCTGCACCACCGGTGGGTACCCTCCTCGGCCCGCATGGGGTCAATCTGATGGACTTCGTGAAGGCTTACAACGATGCGACCTCAAATGAGCGGGGCCAGATCATCCCGGTAGAGGTGTCGATCTTCGAGGATCGCTCCTTTGAGTTCATCACGAAGACACCACCGGCGGTAGCCCTACTGCGACAGGCCGCTCGTATCGACAAGGGATCCGGTGAGCCCAACAAGGTGAAGGTGGGGACCGTCACGAAGGAACAGGTCCGCGAGATCGCCGAGATCAAGATGCCCGACCTGAACGCCATCGATATTGACGGCGCCATGAAGGTGGTCGAAGGTACCGCCCGGTCGATGGGTATCACGGTCAAGGGCTAGCAAGAGAACCGGCACCTGTTGTGCCGACACGAGTGGGAGAACCTCACGGTTCGATGACCACAGAAGGAGAAACACATGTCAGGCCATGGCAAGAAGTACCGGGAGGCGTCCCAGAGATACGACAAGCAGGCGCCCTATCCAGCGGTTCAGGCATTAGACCTGGTAAAGACCCTGGCGTCCGCCAACTTCGACGAGACGGTCGATGCCGTTTTCAAATTGGGAATCGACCCCCGCAACGCAGATCAGTTGGTCCGAGGCACGGTCTCACTCCCGCATGGAACCGGGCAGGATGTCCGGGTCGCGGTGTTCGCCCCGGCCGACAAGGTACAGGAGGCCGAAGATGCCGGTGCCGACTTGGTCGGTGGGCCCGAGCTCGTCGAGACTCTACAGGGTGGGGGAGAGCTCAACTTCGATGTCGCTATTGCCACCCCGGACATGATGGCCGAAGTAGGGAAGCTCGGTAGGGTCCTCGGTCCCCGTGGGCTCATGCCGAACCCCAAAGCCGGCACCGTCACCCCCGACGTTGGCAAGGCTGTCGAAGAGTTCAAGGCCGGTCGAATCGAGTACCGCAACGACCGCTACGGGAACGTCCACACCGTGGTGGGGAAGGCTTCCTTCGATGTCGAGCAACTACGGGAGAACCTTTCAACGGTGGCTGGTGAGGTCATGAGAGCGCGGCCCGCCGCGACCAAGGGTCGTTATCTTCGGAGCCTCACGATCTCGTCGACGATGGGACCCGGTGTCAAGGTCGACACCTCCCGTCTCGAGGACAGCTTCGACCCCGCTAGCTGACGATTCCTTGAACCCGTTCTCGCGACCCATTGACGGCCGCCAGGAAACTTCGCTGTAGACAAATGACAGCCGTTGGGTCATAGTGGTGACAGAACAACACAGATCAGGGGGGTTCCAGGACCTCGGCATCACGGAGCGAATACGGCGCTGACGTCCCTGGCCCCGGCCATGGCGGGATCCAATCCGCACCGACCCACCTCCCGCCACCGGTTCTTGTCCGTACCAACAACCGGTCGGATCGGGGGCCAAGGAACCCCCCTCTGTGTTCTGTGTCCCGAACCCTTCGGGGGAGGAGACTGGGGCCCCGCATACTTCCGAAGTGCCGTTTATCTTCGGGGTGGGTCGGAGAAGGCGATGAAGTTCACCTCGTTGCGGCCACTCCTGAGTGAGGACGGGGGGATGATGGCCGCGGTGCGAATGACACCGCCCTTGAGATAGGTTGCAGTGTGGGTGACCAGCTCTCCGTTGACGGTCACCCCGACCGGCATCTGGGTCGCAAGTCCCCTCACGGTGGCGTAGAGGACCACCGGTAATGGTTCCCTTTCGAGGTCGACATCCTCAAATCGACCGGCCCCCTCGAGAACGAATTCGACGTCGGGATCATCGACGATCTCGGTCGGTGTCCGATTCATTTCGTTCGTGATTCCCGGAGGCTTTGCCTCCCACGGATCGCGGTTGGGGAACCATTGATCGAAAGTCGCCGCGCTGGCGAGCGACGGTTCGAGGTCGACCGGGTGGCGATATGTCGCATCCGTATCGACGAATGGCGACGATTCGCGCTCGGAACGGGACGTCTGGTCGAGTAGCGACACACCATCGAGGTCGTATGGCTCCCCGAGACCGAGGACCTCGAAAACGGTGGGTGCGAGATCCACCGATTCGGCCCGGATGTCATCGACCGACCCAGGTGGCGCCGACTCGTCGTACCCGATCGGGTACTTCACGATCAGGGGCACGGGCGCGATCGAATCCACGGTCTCGGTGACCACATCCCTCCGGTGATAACCCGATTCGAATGATGCCCCGTGGTCGGACACGAGGATGATGAGGGCATCGTCGAACCAACCTGCGGCCCTTATCTTGTCGAAAGCAGCCCCAATCCGGGTGTCGACGTAGTGGGTGACCAGGAGATGACGTTGTATCCCCAGGGCGACGGCCCAGCGGTCATCGAGGACGACACCGTCCAGGTAGCCCTTCTCTCCTCCCTCGATGCGGGTCCCATCGGCGAGATAGTGCCAGGGGATGTGGGGCAGCGTAACGTGGCCGAAAACGAAGGGAGGACGACCATCTCCCCGTACCAGTGACGATTCGAAACGGTCGAACGCCAGCCTGGGGTCCTCCCTCATGGTGGTTTTGTCGGGTTGTGATCCGGTCTGGTCGGTCGTCTCCTCCCCGAACTCGCCCCATGTCTCATCTATCGGCGGGAGATCGGATGCGATGGCGTTGGGAAGAACGACATGGGCTGTCACCACTCCCACATCGGAGAGGACAGACCCCCACACGCTGACGGGGTCATCGATGTCGCACACTTTCTCGGGGCAGAGGGATGTGAGGGGCTCAACACTGCTCACCCGGTGGGTTTGGCTGAGGGCCGTGAACAGAGAGTGGCGATGGTCATCCGCGGTGGGCAGAAGCTCCGGATCGGGCAGGTACCCCGTGCTGAGGGCGGGGATCGCATGCACGGTGGAACGCGAATTGGACACCGCATTCCGATACCAAACGCCATCGTCCACCAACGACCCGATGCCGGGGAATGCCTCCTGTAGAAAGGAACCGGACGAGTCCATCACGGTGGCGAGCGGTAGCTCGTCAACTACGAGGATGACTATCGGTGTGTCCGAACTACCGGAGAGGACGTTCGCTGCGGCAGATTCGGTGCCATTGGATAACAGCGCGGACGTTGGGCTGGCGAAGAGAAACAACCACAGGACCACTAAGGGAGCTGGTGACAACCATTGAACGAAACCACGGGCCGTGTCGGAGAAGCCGTAGAGGACGGCGACACCGACACACACCAGCCCGCCAACCGCCACCACAACCTCACCAGTCTGATCGAGACCGTCGAGGACATGTCCCACCAGGACTCCAACCAGACCACCGACGATGAGGGAAAGTAGGATTCCGGACACCCTGGTCGAGGATCGTCTGGCGACTAGGACCGGGACCGCCAGTATCGCCGGGATGAGGGTGATACCGACCCCCACGAGGACGACCTGGACTGGAGTCATTCTCTTTGCGACGAAGAACGCGGGAGCATCCCCGACGATGGTGAGGACGGTGTGGGAGACGGTAAGGGCACCAACGGCCGCTACCGCCAGTACCTGCCACCACCACTTCTGGCCGCCGGCTTCGCTCAATCGGGACTCCCAGCCCTTCGACACCTCCACGTTTGATGACACCGTCCCCATTATGTATGTTTCTGCGAACCCAGGGTTCCCACAGCCGCTCAGCGAAGTTGTGTTCTTGCAGCGGATCCCTCACGGATGTCGCGGGGCACCCCTCACACTGGTTGGTGTCGGTGTGATCATGTCGTGTTATGACGAGGGATATACCTATGAGTGTGCGAAGACTGATCGTTGAAGTGGACCTGGACGGGTTGAACGTGACCGAGTTCTGTCGTCAGCATGGCGTCTCGACCTGGTTCTTCTATCAGCTGCGGAAGCGGTACGCGGCGGAGGGGGAGGCCGGTCTTGAGCCTCGCTCCCGGGCGGCGAGAACGGTGGCGAATCGAACCCCGGATTGGGTTGAGGACTTGATAGTGGATCTCCGTAAGAGCCTGTCAAATCGTTTGTGTGAGGTAGGTGTTTCATGGGGTGGGTATCACCCTTCCGGGGAAGGCGATAGCGAACGCGTTGAGCGCTCGTTTCCACCCGAGGGTTCCGG
>WHTL01000072.1 GCA_009377735.1 Acidimicrobiia bacterium | reverse complement strand
GTCGCGGCGGTAGGGGCGGGGGCCCGTCTGGCCGACGTATACGATGAGTTGGACCGCAGCGACCTCACCATCCCCGCCGGTTGCGGCCCTTCGGTGGGGATCTCCGGACTCACTCTGGGCGGGGGTATTGGGATTCTCGGGCGAAAGCACGGGCTCACTGCTGATCATCTCGTTGGTGCCGAGATCGTTTTGGCGGATGGACTGGCCGTCAGTTGCGACGACACGAATCTTCCGGATCTGTTTTGGGCCCTCCGCGGCGCGGGAGCTGGCAATTTCGGTGTCGTCACCTCCATGAAATTCACAACAATCCCAGTCCCGAACCTGACCGACTTCCACCTGGTGTGGCCATACTCCCAAGCCAGCAGAGTGATCGACTCCTGGCAGAGATGGGCACCGAAGTCGCCACAAGAGCTGGCGGCGAGTCTCTTGATCAGTATGCCAGGCGAGGTCGGCAAGGACCCCCAGGTGAATGTATTCGGAACGATGCTCGGCTCCGAGTCGCAAACCGTCAGTCTCCTAGATGAGTTGGTGGGGATGGTGGGCAGTGAGCCCACCATCATCAACCACGAGCAAAAGACATTCCGAGACGCCAAACACTATCTCAATCAGTTGAGCGACGGGGCACTCCACGGCGAGGTACCGCAAACAGAAGGTCTGGATGCCGACGTACACGACTTCAGCAAATCGGAGTTCTTCCGTCAGGTGCTCCCCAATGACGCCATCGACGAGCTCGTGGAGAATCTCGGGACCGAACGGACATCTGGGCAGTCACGCGAATTGGACTTTTCCCCGTGGGGTGGTGCGTACAACCAGGTCGCGGCCGATGCGACGGCCTTCCCCCATCGTTCGGAGTTTTTCCTACTGAAGCAGGCCGTCGCCGTTCCGTGGAATGCAGCACCAGGGCAGAGAGAAGAGGCGACGGCCTGGCTGGACCGCTCTTGGGCGCTGACACACCCCTGGGGATCGGGTGGCGTCTACCCGAACTTCCCCGATCCCGAACTCGAGGGTTGGGGGCTGGCGTACTACGGGAAGAACTACTCGAGATTGACCGAGATCAAGAAGAGGTACGATCCCGATGACCTCTTCAGGTTCCACCAGTCGATCCCGCCGGCGGACACCTGACCAACGGGCCGTCGGCTTCTTCTCAAACCGACGAGAGCAGGAACGACAGGAGAAAGCCGAGGGCGGTGGCGTAGGCGACGGTAGGTCCGCCTTCCTGATACGCCTCCGGCATCAGTGTGTCGGCGAGGGAGGCAAGGACGGCGCCGCCGGCAAAACCGAGAGGCCATGCCAGGGTCACCTCGTCAAGACGGTCGAGAGCAGCAAACCCTACGATCACGGCGACCGCGAGGAGGACAGCGGCCACCACCCAGATGCCAACGACCCGACCCTTTTCCAGACCCGACTCATCCATTTTCCTGGCGCCCACGATCGCCTCGGGGAGGTTGGAAGCGAAGATGGCGATCAGAAGAGGCAGGCTTCCAGCCTCAATGAGCGAAACACCGAGGGCGAGGTTTTCCGGTACTCCGTCCAGAGTGACCAGGGCAAACCCGATGGTGGCACCTGATTCCTGGCGTCGCTCCGTACGGCGGGTGAGCCAGACATCGACAACCACAAAGGTGGTTGCCCCGATCAGCAACGCCACTCCGGCCCGCCAAGGACCTCCCGAGACCACTGCCCCCTGGAACAACTCGAAGGCCATTGCAGAAATGAGCGCTCCGGAGGCGAAGCCGAGCAGCACAGCCGTAATCCTCTGCGACGGGGGTCTCACCACTCCAATCACGGCACCAACTACCAGGGCACTGGAAGCTATGACGGCGAAGACGACGACCTCACCCATCAGGTGTTACCGATCCGCCCGCGATCACGACTCCCCTCACATCTCGTCTGGTTCCTCTGGATCCTTCCGCGCCGGGATGTCACTCAGCTCGTTCTCCTCACGTTTGTCGGCACGCAAAGACACCACGATCGAGATGGCCAACAACCCGAAGATGACCACGAGAGAGAGAGGGATAGGGATGTGATAGAGGTTGGCGATCAGCATCTTGACCCCCACGAAGGCGAGGATGGCGGCGAGCCCGTAGTCGATATATCGGAAGCGATCCTTGAGGCCGGCCAATGCAAAGTAGAGGGCGCGCAACCCGAGGATGGCAAAGGCGTTGGACGAGAATACGATGAAGGGCTCTCGACTCACCGCCAGGATGGCCGGAACGGAGTCAACGGCGAACACCACATCGGTTGCCTCCACCATGATGAGGACCGCGAAAAGGGGTGTTGCCAGGAGACGGCCATCGACCCTGGCGAAAAGATGCTGTCCGTGATACGTCGGAGTGGACGGCACCACCCGTCTAACCAATTTCAGTATGGGATTGTCCTCGGGGTGGATCTCCTCGTCATCGCCGGACACCATCCTCCAGGCGGTAAAGAGGAGAAAGGCACCAAATACATAGAGCAACCAGTCGAACCTCTCGAGGAGGGCGACACCAGCGAAAATGAAGATGGCACGTAGCACCAGGGCGCCGAACACACCCCAGAACAGGACACGGAATTGGTACTTGGCGGGCACGGCGAAATAACTCAGGATGACGGCCCACACGAAGACATTGTCGATCGAGAGAGACTTCTCGATCAGATACCCGGCGTAATACTCACCAGCGGCCTGCCCTCCCTGCCACCACAGGATGAAGAGCCCGAACGAGAGCCCGATGGTGATCCAGACGCCGGATTCGATCATGGCCTCCCGAAAAAGCACTGCATGAGGTCGACGGTGCACCACCAGCAGATCGAAAAGGAGCAGGGTCACCACCAACACCAAGAGGCCAACCCACACCACCGCAGGGGTGTCGAAGGAAGCGAAGTTGCTGGTGGCAGGTGCCTCTGTGGCGAGGATTTGTGGGTTCATGGAGTCCTCCGGTCGGAAACGTTAATCACTTTGTCTGTTCCGCCGGAGGTCTCCCCCGTCTCCTTCAGAGACCGGAACCGCCGGGACGAACGCCCGTGATGACGACGATTCCATTGGCATTCATATAATGCCGCGTGGGGTACTCCCCTCCGATGGCAGCCATTGTAGACGTGTTGCCACACCCGCAATGGCATAGGTGTCGGCTTCTCTTTCCATGTACCACAATGGCTCGGGTGGCAGCAGACATCAGCGTCATCGGCTCCGGACCCAACGGGCTCACTGCGGCCGTGGTCCTCGCCCGTCAGGGATTATCCGTCGAGGTCTTCGAGGCGGCCGACACCATTGGCGGCGGAACCCGAACGGCCGAGCTGACACTCCCCGGGTTTCGTCACGACGTTTGTTCCACGAGCCATCCCTTCGCCGTCACGTCCCCCGTCTTCTCCGAACTCGACCTGGAATCCCATGGACTGAGATGGGTCCATGCCGAAATCCCCTTTGCGCAAGCCATCGCACCGGGTCGATCTGCCTATGCCCACCGCTCGCTCCAGGATACGGCGGACGGACTCGGTGTCGACGGCGCGTCCTGGATCGACCTGGTGGGGCCGGTCGTCTCCGATTGGGACGAGATCGCACCCAGGTTCCTCGCTCCACTCGTGCGAGTCCCGAACGGGGAGATGATCCGCTTCGGTGCTCGAGGTATCCTGCCCGCCACTCTCCTCGCCCAGAGGTTCCAGAAGGAAGAGGCGAAAGCTCTGTTCCTCGGTGGCGCCGCCCATTCCTTCCAGCCGCTCACCCGGCCGCTGACAGGAGGTATCGGTCTGGTGATGGCGGCCACTGCTCACACCCATGGATGGCCCATCGCCGCCACAGGCTCCCAGGCAATTGCCGACGCCCTAGCCGCGGCGCTCCGAGCCAGTGATGGAGAGATCACGACGTCGACGAGGATCGAGGACTTCGATCAGCTCCCTCGTTCACGGGCGATACTCGCCGACACCACCCCGGCCGCGGTGGCCGATCTCTTGGACGAGAAGGTACCCGACCGATTCCTAAAGGCGTATCGACGTTTCCGATACGGACCGGCGGCCTACAAGGTTGACTATGCCCTTTCCGATCCAGTCCCGTGGGCCGACCCCGACCTCCATCGGACCGGCTTCATCCATCTGGGTGGCACGTCCGAGGAGATGACGAGAGCCGAGAGCCATGTGGCTGCTGGGCGGAGTCCCAAACGACCGTTCATCCTCGTCTCCCAACCATCCGCCGACCCCACGCGGGCACCTGAGGGTTCGCACACCCTGTGGCTGTACGCACATGTGCCTTCGGGCTCGACCACCGATCACCTCAAGGACATCGAGCGACGGTTGGAGAGGTTCGCTCCGGGATTCTCCGAGACTGTCCTGGCGCGACACGTAATGACTCCCACCGATCTAGAGACGTACAACGCCAACTACATAGATGGGGATATCGGCGCTGGAAGCGTCGATCCCGTGCAACTGGTGCTGCGACCACGTCTGACTCGTGACCCGTACCGGACTCCCCTAGACCGCGTCTTTATCTGCTCCGCCTCTACCCCACCCGGACCCGGAGTCCACGGTATGTCCGGCTATTGGGCAGCCCAATCCGTCCTCCGTAGGTTGCAGTAGCGGATAACACAAATGATCGACGGTGTGAGAATGTGGACTCATCGCACATACCCACAACCTCGACCCCGAACCCCGCACCACAGGTTGTCGACGGTGCGAAAGTCTCTACTCATCCCACATATCCACAACCTCGACCCCCGGACCTGGATGACAAGGTCCGCTAGGTAATCCCGAAGGCGGCCAGGACGGAGTCCCTGTCGCCCTGGTTGGGGAAACCCTTCCAATGCAGGTCCTCCAGCTCCTCGGCGATGGGAACGTCGCGGCGGAGGATGGTGAGTGCCCGGTAGAGGGCTGCCTCCTCGGCCATCTCGTTGAGGGTCGCCGCCAGCTTGGCGGCACTCCGCACCTTCACCTCCCAGAGGTCCGGGTCGGGAGGGATCATCTCGATCCGTCCCCAACGGGCCAGGACCGTGGATGCCGACTTCGCCCCCCAACCCGGAAGCCCGGGAACACCGTCGGCAGTGTCGCCCACCAGACCGAGATAGTCGGGGATGGATTCGGGAGCGATCCCGAACTTCTCACGGACGGCGTCCTCGTTGCGTATCACTCGGCGCATCCGGTCGTAGGTCACGACCTGGTCCCCCACCACACATTGGCATAGATCCTTGTCCGGGGAGCAGATGACTACCTGTTCGACATCCCCCATCCAGCGGAGAGCCGCTGCAGCGAGGGCATCATCTGCCTCGAACTCAATGTTTCGCCACACCACGATCCCGGCGGCCTCCAGAAGATCCTCCACGATCGGGAACTGAATGAGAAGGTCCTCCGGCATGCCTGCAGACGACTTGTAGCCGGCGAACATCTCGTTCCGAAAAGACTCGATCACGGTGTCAAAGGAGGCTGCCACATGTGTCACTCCGTCCTCAGCAAGCAGTGACAAGGTGGTGTCTAACACCCCCACCGCAGCCGTGACATCCATGCCTGATGCATCGACCATGGAGTCGCGCCGACCGTAGTAGGCCCGGAATAACTCAAACGTCCCATCCAACAGGTGAACTTTCACCAGCGGAATCGTAGCGGTCTGTCGCTGAAACTCCCCATGTGACTGACCCCTTCAGACCGAGACCGCCTACCCTGTGATCGTGGAGACACCCGACGACCGCAACGACAAAGCCGAACCCTGGGACGAGGTCAATGACCGCTTCACCGAGTTGGCTCGGCGCATCGGTAACACCTATCGGGATTCTGCCTCTGCCGGACCCAGCGAGGAGGAGATCCGGTCTGCCCTTCACACTCTCGGCTCCGCGTGGGAGAGCATGACCTCCGCCGTGGCCAGCGCACTGGGGGATCCCGAGGTTCGCCGTGATGTCTCCGAGGCGGCAGGATCGATGGCCTCGGCCATCGGCGACTCCCTCGGCGCCTTTGGGCGGGCGGTCGAAAAGGAGCGCGAACGCAATGAGGGGAAGTGGCATCCCCACGACGAGTCCGCTGCCACCGAAGAGGAATGAGAGAGGACCTGGAGGGGGAGACCGGCCCCACCACCCCCGACCGGATCGCAGACGCTGTCGAATCGACCGACACCGACGAGTTGTTGCGTATCATCGACGGGTTCTGCCAAGCCCGGGAATGGGACGAGCTTCTGAACCTGCGTCATCGCTGCGCCGAGGCCCTGACCCGAGGTCGACAGCTCTGGGGAGTCGACGAGCACATCCGCTATCGCCTCGCTCTCGAGGCACCAGGGTCGTGGGCAGGTCCTGTGATAGATGAGGGCCCTACCCAATTCACCCTCGGTTCCCTCGCCGAGACAGCCTCCTCCACCAAGACATGGGCAGAGCTCGAGCCCCACATCCATCTGGAGACGGCTCGTCGTACCGTGGCGGCGGAGCGTGCTGTGAGGGGCGAGATGATGCCTGAGGGAACGGACCTGGAGCTACCTCGCCACCTCCAGCATTGGGAACCCTCATACCCGGCACCCGTCTTCCGCTCCGACCGGGTCGATGCGCCAACACCCGACCTCGCTGAGCCGAAACCGATCGAGACGGCGGCAGCGGAAATCGTCGATGACCCCGGAGGGACAGCTGCACTGGAGTCATTGGTTCACCCCTGGATCACCGAGTCCAACGGGGTGGTTTCGGCAGTCTGTGTCGACGGTGACGGACCCTCCGCGGTAGCGGCGCTCGGTGCACCCCAGATCGAAGTAGCACCTCTTGACGGACCCACGGCTCTTGCCTGGATGGCATGGGCAGCATCCACAGGAGGGGCACACGGGAGACGTCCCGGACTCGCCGCGGGTAGGGCAGCCGCCTGGTTCGTCGTGTCGGAACTGTCCGATCTCGATTGGCCGGCAGACCCAGATCAGGTCGGCGCCGGACTCGAGCGCCTCCGCTGGTGGCGCTGGTCCGCGGGCGGGTCGGAAACGGGTTGGACCATCCAAATAGCCGCCGACGACCCCGAGTCAGGTCTGGCCTGGGCCCTAGGCGCCCAAGACGCTCTGTGATCTGGGGGCTCCGCCCCCAGACCCCCACGGCTGCCTCTGCTTCACTTCTCGCCTGGTCGGGGCCGTCCGACCTCAACTCCGCGACCCCGGTGCCTGTCTCTCGTGAACCGGATAGCTCAAGTTCGGTGTGATCGCATTTGAGGTCTCCCCTCGCCTCGTGATAGCAAGCGGTCGGGAATCTCGGATGTCAGGCATGGTTGCTTGCCTCCGGCCCTGATACTGGTGGTGGCCAGCTCGTCTGGGAGGGCATGAGATCATCGCGTATCCCAGTCTCACCCGGGCCCAAGAAGTGCTGTACCGCCGCGACCTCACCTCCGCGACGTCATCGGGTCGCGTCCAAAGAAGGCTCGGGGGGTGTGGGGGGCTTCAATTTGCGAGCGTAGCGAAGCTAAGATCGGCCCCCCACAGAACACAGCGAAGCAAAGATCGGCCCCCCTCAAGCTACAGCGCGATTTGGGTTAGGGGGTAGAGGATGGCTGCTGCCACGACAGCGCCGTCTAGGGACGGGGACCAGCCGGGGAGCTGTTGGGACAGAGAGACATGACCGAGTCGTAGCATCGCCCCCAGTCCCCTACCAGCCACCAGGGCGACGGCGACACCGAGGCCGACCACCAGATAGCCAACTGCGTCCTGATCGAGAATCAGCCCGGTGATGACGGCCGCTACCACCGCCATCAGCGCATTGACGGCGTAGGGGTCGAGGAACGGAATCGAACCTAGCTGCTCGGCCAGGGTGCCAGCGGCGACAGCAACCACCACGGCGACGATGAATATGGTGATGGCGTCCTCACCGGGGTTGTCCCGGGTGAGGATGAGAGAGGACACGGCTGTGGCTCCGACTACGGCCACAACCACCCCTGGCGCGATGAGGTTGAGCTCTCGGTACCGGAAGAAGCCGATAGCCCATGCCGCACTGGCGATCACGGCGACGATGAAGGCGATGACGTACCCGACACCGCCGAATGCATGTGAGGCCACGGCACCAAGCCCGGCGGCAATCGCCACCGGCGCCGCGGCGATTCCCCGGCCTCGGTTCTCCATCACACCGTTCAGGTCGGCCGCCCACACCCCGGCAGCGGCAACCGTGGCGGCGGCAAAGGATGGCGATCCGCCAAAGAAGTGGGTAAGAGCGACGACGACCAGCGTGAGTAGGCCCACGAACACCGTTGGGTCGAGTTGCACCTCTTGGGGCCGCATGGTGTCGGCACCACCGGAAACCGGGGGGAGGATGGCGAGCTCGTCATCGGGGCCGATAGGATCCCCGGGGGCGACGGCCTCGCCGTTCCGCCAGAGCCTTGCCGATTCCATTCCCCTTCGGAACTTATCACCGAAGCGGTCGGTGACCGCTTCTATGACCGATCCGACGGTGGTCCCGTCAATATCGAGGGTTGGTGTGCCGGCGATCTCTCTGAGATTGGCAAACAATCTGACTCGAGCCATAGTCCCACACCCTACAGACGATTGGGAGACTGGTCGCGGAATTGCACCGTCTTCATTCCGTCGGTCACGTCTTCTACCCTCGAATCCATGGAACCGATCGTTGCCGTCGATGTGCCCATGGTTGGTGACGAACGTCACAAGCAATGGGCGAAGGTCGTCACCGAAGTCGACACCACCAAGTCCTCGGGGTGGGCTTTCGTCGGTGAGTTCATCGCCTGCGGCGGGATTCAGGACGTGGCGGTGGGGTCGGTGATCCTGGTCTACGGGGAGCGAGGCTCACGGGCTCGGCCCCGACCAGAGGCGGCATTGTTCATGGTGAACGGCGATGGGACAACCACCCCCCACGACACCGCCAGCGGACAGGCATGGGCAAGAACCCTGCGTGACACCGTGGCCCGTCTGCTGGACGAAGACACCGCCGTAGAACCTGATCCTGGGATCCTCGGCTCCTACAGCGACCAAGCCCTCGCCATGGAGCTGAATCGTCGCGGCTGGACCGTCACCGCTCCGGAGACATCTTCCTGAGCCGGTATCCTGTATGTCTCTGCCCGCAAGCTAGAGCGAGACACAATGGCCACCAGCTCCCAGAGCACTCCCCTTTCCACAAAGATGCCCACCTTCCAATTGCGCGATGTCCGCACAGGAGAGGACGTGGCGTCCGACATGCTCGACGGCAGTGCCCTCGTCGTCATCTTCATGTGCAACCACTGTCCATACGTGAAGCGGATCGCCGAGGGGTTGGCCAGTTTGGGTCACGATGTAGCGGGGTCTGATGTCGACGTGGTCGGCATCTCCGCCAACGATGCCGACACCTATCCCGAGGATTCCCCCGAGAACCTGGCGCGGGCATCCGACGAGGTCGGTTATCCCTTCCCCATCCTCTACGACGATACCCAGGAAGTTGCCCGTGCCTTCGGAGCCGTGTGCACGCCGGACATCTTTGTCTTCGATCACGAGCGAAAACTCACATATCGAGGCCAGTTCGACGGGGCGCGACCGAGCAACGATGTGCCCGTCACCGGCGACGACCTCCGGGCCGCGGTGGAAGCAACTCTGGCTGGTGAGGAGATCACGGACCAGATTGCATCGATCGGATGTGGGATCAAGTGGAAACCGGGCAACGAACCCGGTTGATGGGAGCTCTCTAGATGGACTGGGATCCCGCAGCCCTTATCGTGACGATCCTCTTCTCGGCTCTCACCGGGTTCGGTCTTGGGCGTTTCGTCGTGCCACGGTCCCTCATCTGGTGGTGCTGTGGCATCGGGTTTGTGGTGGGTGTGGGGCTGGCAGTGATCGGTGAGGACTTGGGGAGTCTCGCCCTTCTGGTGGGTGCACCGATCGCTGCTGCGGTCGCCAGCCGCTTCTCCAGCAGAACGCTTCCCTCCAGCTGATAACCGGTCGATTCTGCGCCTGTTCCGGGACGTAAATCGGTTTTCGCGTTGGCTCCCGATGGCGTATTTTGGGACCAACTTCCTCCGATCGATATCCGATCGACAAGGTCCTTGACGGGTTACATCCTTGTAACTACATTGATGTCTCCACCCCAAGATATTGGGTGGATTTGAAATCAGACCACTACATATTGTGGTTTCGGTCACATGTTGTGGTTTGCGCCATGCGGCTGGGCACGGATTTCAAACCAGGAAACAGGGAACAGACAGCACAGGGAACAGAGACAGGTCTGGACAAGTTGGGGCCCGCGGTGGCATCGGGTAAGGCGGAAAGACCGAGGAGGAAGTATCACATGAGCAAGGCAACACAGCAGAGCACCGGTCTCCGCATTGACCGCCGCTTCACCGAGGCAGGCAAGAGCCCATACGAAGCCATCGAGTGGTCCCGACGTGACTCTCGAATCACCAACCCCGACGGGTCGGTCGTTTTCGAGATGGATGGGGCCGAGATTCCCGCCGACTGGTCACAGGTCGCCTCCGACATCATGGTCTCCAAGTATTTCCGCAAGGCTGGAGTCCCCCAGGTTGACGAGGAGGGAGAGCCCGTCCTCGACGACGACGGCAACGTGGTCACCGGACCGGAGCGGTCTGCTCGTCAGGTCTTCGACCGACTCGCCGGCACCTGGCGCCACTGGGGCGAGAAGCACGGATACTTCGCATCGGACAACGACGCCGATGCCTTCGAGGACGAGCTCCGCTTCATGCTCGCCCGTCAGATGGCAGCTCCCAACAGCCCACAATGGTTCAACACCGGTCTCCATCATGCCTATGGCATCTCCGGTCCCGCCCAGGGATTTTGGTATGTCGAGCCCGAGACCGAGGAGCTCGCTTCTTCTCCCGACTCCTACTCCCGACCCGCTCCCCACGCCTGTTTCATACTCTCGGTCGATGACGACCTGGTGAATCCCGGCGGGATCATGGATCTGTGGACGAGGGAGGCGCGGATCTTCAAGTTCGGATCGGGGGCTGGTTCCAACTTCTCGGCGATCAGGGCCGAAAACGAGCTCCTCTCCGGCGGAGGAAAGTCGTCGGGCGTCATGAGCTTCCTCAAGATAGGCGATCGCGCCGCCGGTGCCATCAAGTCTGGCGGCACCACCCGCCGTGCCGCCAAGATGGTGATCCTCGACGTGGACCATCCCGATATCGAGACGTTCGTCGACTGGAAGAAGGCCGAAGAGGACAAGGCTCGGGTTCTGATCCAGCATGGCGGACTCCCCGCCGATTTCAACGGTGACGCCTATGCCACCGTATCCGGGCAGAACTCCAACAACTCCGTCCGGGTTAGCAACGACTTCATAGACGCAGTCCTCGAAGATGGTGACTGGAGTCTCACCGATCGCACCACCGGTGATGTCCGAAGGACCATCAAAGCCCGAGATCTCTGGACCAGGATCGCCGATGCCGCCTGGGCATGCGCCGACCCCGGGATCCAATTCGACACCACAATCAACGAGTGGCACACCTCCCCCGCCGGTGGTCGGATCAGGGCAAGTAATCCCTGCTCAGAGTACGTTTTTCTTGATGACACCGCCTGCAACCTCGCCTCTCTGAATCTGGTGAAGTTCACCGATCCCGAGACCGGTAGCTTCGAGGTTGAGGACTATCTCCACGGCATCAGACTCTGGACAATCGTCCTTGAGGTCTCGGTCGCGATGGCACACTTCCCCTCACGGAAGATCGCCCAGGGCTCATACGACTACCGCACCCTCGGGCTTGGATATGCCAACCTCGGCTCCTTGCTGATGCGCTCTGGCATCGCCTACGACTCCGACGAGGGTCGAGCCATCGCCGGTGCTCTCACCGCCATCCTCACCGGACACGCCTATGCCACGTCCGCAGAGATGGCCGGTGTCGTTGGGCCTTTCCCCAAGTACGAGGAGAATGCCGAGTCGATGCTGCGGGTGATGCGTAACCACCGCCGTGCTGCTTACAACCAGGATGACTTCGAGGGTGTCTCCCACTACGTCATGGGGATCGACAGCGAGAAGGTTGCGCCCGAGATCCTCGCTGCGGCTCAGTCCGCCTGGGACCGGGCACTGGAGCTCGGCGAGGCCCATGGCTATCGGAATGCCCAGGCCAGTTTGCTCGCTCCTACCGGCACCATCGGATTGTTGATGGATTGTGACACCACCGGGGTGGAGCCCGACTTCGCCCTGGCGAAGTTCAAGAAGCTGGCCGGTGGCGGCTATTTCAAGATCGTCAACCAGTCAGTGGCGCCGGCGCTGCGTCATCTCGGGTACGAGCCGGATCAGGTCACCGACATCCTCACCTACATCGCCGGGACCTCCACCCTGGAGGGCGCACCCCACATCAACCCGGAGAGTCTGGCTGAGAAGGGCTTCACGGCAGACGAGATCGCCACTTTCGAGAAGGCCCTCCCCGCTTCTTTCGAGATCGGGCACGCCTTCAATGTGTTCAATGTGGGTGAGGCGGCCCTGCAACGTCTCGGGTTTGAGGTCGACGAGTACACCGCGTTCGACTTCAACCTGTTGCGTGCCCTCGGTTTCACCAGAACCGAGATCGCCGCTGCCAACGATCGCATCTGTGGCACACAGACCATCGAGGGCGCACCCCACCTCGCCGAGGAACACCTGAGTGTGTTCGACACCGCCAACCGCAACGGCAAGATCGGGACACGTCTCATACACCACAACGGTCACATCAAGATGATGGCCGCGGCCCAGCCGTTCCTCTCCGGGGCGATCTCCAAGACGATCAACATGCCCAACGAGGTCACCACAGAGGACATCGAGGAGGCATACCGCACCTCTTGGGAGCTGGGTCTCAAGGCGGTCGCTATCTATAGAGACGGCTCCAAGGCATCCCAGCCCCTCTCCGCCAGCTCCGACGATGGTGAGTCCGAGGAGGAGAACGCCGAGATCTCGGCAGCGATCGAGGCGGAGAAGTCGATCCACTGGGGCAACATCCCGGCCGGCATCTCACCGACCGAGGCCTACGCCCAGGGAATGCAGCCACCTCGCTTCCTGCTGCCAGCGCGTCGTCAGGGCTTCAACCAGGAGGCGCGGATCGGCGGACACAAGGTGTTCCTCCGCACCGGCGAGTACGAGGACGGGACCCTCGGTGAGATCTTCATCGATCTCGCCAAGGAGGGGGCGACCCTCAAGGGAATCCTCTCCTGTTTCGCCATTGCCGTTTCCAAGGGCCTCCAGTACGGGGTGCCGCTCGAGGAGTTCGTCGACACCTTCACCTTCCAGACCTTCGAGCCTCGGGGCATGGTGGAGGGTCATCCCAACATCAAGATGGCGAACTCCATCGTCGATTATGTGTTCCGCAGTCTCGGTGTGGAGTACCTGGAGCGTGACGAGCTCGCCCAGGTGCCACCGGACCGTGACATGGAACTCCCCGAGCCCCCGTCAGGACTCGCCAGGGAGGCCGGTGTCCAGCTCGAGTTGGACGACGCCATCGCCGACGGTGATGTCGAGGCCATCAAGCAGGCGGTCGCCTTCGCCGACGACCCCGATGCCACCATCCCCGAACCCGAGAAGGTTTCCACCAAGGCGGGTGCGTTAGGTAGTGGCGACGTGATGGACATGGCCCTCTCCGACAACATGGGCGACGCCCCCGTGTGCTCCAGCTGTGGTCACATGACGGTGCGAAATGGCTCCTGCTACGTGTGCCTCACCTGCGGAGATACCACCGGCTGTAGCTAAGTGAGATTCAGCCAGTCCCTCTGGGCCTGTGGCGCGTCGGGTTCATTCCACGGCGCGCCACAGGGGACACCTCAATCGTCGAGTGCCTGGTAGACGAGAGT
>WHTL01000289.1 GCA_009377735.1 Acidimicrobiia bacterium | reverse complement strand
GTTTCTGTCAACTGTCTCGATCGTCATCTTGGCGAGCATGGTGATCAGATCGCCTACCACTGGATAGGCGAGCCGGGCGACACTAAAGACATCACCTACTCAGAGCTCCACGCGGAGGTCTGTCGCATGGCCAACGGGCTCAAATCCCTAGGTCTCGAAAAGGGCGACCGTGTCGCCATCTACATGGGAATGATCCCCGAGCTTCCGATCGCCATGTTGGCGTGTGCCCGACTGGGGCTGGTGCACTCCGTCATCTTTGGTGGATTCAGCTCCGATGCCATCTCCGATCGGGTCGACGACGGTGGTGCCCGCATCCTCATCACCCAGGACGGCGCCTGGCGCGGCGGCAAGACGGTTCCACTCAAGGCCAACGCCGATGTCGCCCTGGCTCGCACCCCGGTGGAGAACGTGGTCGTGGTCAGAAGAACCGAGAAGGACGTCCACATGGAGGAAGGACGTGACATTTGGTGGCATGACCTGGTCGACGGTCAGGACACCGAATGCGATCCCGTCACCCTCAACGCCGAGGATCCCCTCTATATCCTCTACACCTCCGGCACCACGGGTAAGCCCAAGGGCATCGTCCACACCCAGGGTGGTTATCTCACGGGCATCGCCACCACCCACTGGCAGGTGTTCGACATCAAGCCCGACACAGACGTGTACTGGTGCGCGGCCGACATCGGATGGGTCACCGGGCACAGCTACATCGTCTACGGCCCCCTTGCCAACCGGACCACATCGGTGATCTATGAAGGTGCCCCCAATTACCCCGAGCAGGACCGACTCTGGGAGATCATCGAGAACAAGAAGGTGACCATCTTCTACACCGCCCCCACCGCCATCCGGGCGTTCATGAAATGGGGCGACGAGTATCCCGAGGGTCATGACCTGTCCTCCTTGCGTCTCATAGGGACGGTGGGCGAACCCATCAACCCCGAGGCGTGGATGTGGTATCAGGAGAAGATCGGTGGTGGGCCGGACACGCCCATCGTCGACACCTGGTGGCAGACCGAGACCGGAGCCATCATGATCAGCCCCCTCCCGGGACTAACGACGACCAAACCCGGATCGGCCACCCTCCCGCTACCGGGGATCTCGGCCGAGGTGGTCGACGACGACGGCAATCCGGTCGAACCGGGAGGAGGCGGATTCCTCACGCTCACGGCACCACCACCGTCGATGGCCCGCACCATCTGGGGCGACGACGACAGGTTCGTCGAGACCTACTGGTCGCGATTCCCCGGTCGTTACTTCCCAGGCGACGGCGCCAAGATCGACGAAGACGGCTACTTCTGGTTGCTGGGTCGGGTCGATGACGTCATGTTGATCTCCGGACACAACATCTCGACGATGGAGGTGGAGTCGGCTCTGGTGGCCCATACCACGGTGGCCGAGGCCGCCGTGGTCGGTCGCAAAGACGAGCTCACCGGCCAAGCCATCGCCGCCTTCGTCAGCCTAAGAGGCGACACGGTTGGTGATGAGAGCCTCATCGACGAGCTACGCCAGCACGTCTCCGACTCGATTGGCCCAATCGCCAAACCCAAGTCGATCGTCTTTACCTCGGACCTCCCCAAGACCCGGTCCGGAAAGATCATGCGGAGGCTCCTCAAGGACATCTCGGAGAACCGCCAACTCGGCGACGTCACCACCCTCGCCAACGAAGAGGTAGTCAACGCCATCGCGGAGGAGGCATCGCAGCAGACCGAGGACTGACGGCAGCTGCCCCGGGTTGAGGTAACCGCTCGAACCTAGGGCGGACATGTTCGCCGGGCGATGTCCTCCACCCTGGGTTGAGGTAACCGCTCGAACCTAGGGAGGACATGTTCGCCGGGCGATGTCCTCCACCCTGGGTTGAGGTAATCGCTCGGTTTGGTCGTCAAATGTGGGAGAGCTTGTCCGGGTTGACGATGGATCGGACGGTGGTGATCTTCCCGTCGAGGATGTCGATTGCCATGACCCCGGCGGTTACCCCAGCGGCGTCACGGGCTACGGCACCAGGCTGACCGTTGACCTCAAAGAGCGAGATACGAAGATCGTCGTCTGCTGCTTGACGGGCGACGGATGTGAGGAAGCGTGCCACAGCCTCTCGACCGCACGTCGGGTTGCGTCGGGCAACAGCCTTGCCACCACCATCACCGTACATGACGGCATCCTCGGCTAGGAGTTCTACGAGCCCGGTTGTGTCGCCCTGCTCGACCGCGTTGAAGAACTTCTCGGCCAGAATCCAACGGCGTTCCACCGAGACCTCGAAACGGGGCTTGTTCTTCTCCACCCGACGACGGGCACGTACCGCGATCTGGCGGGTGTTGGATACAGACTTACCGATGATCTCCGCCACCTCGGCTGTCTCAAACCCAAACACGTCGTGCAGAAGGAGCACGGCCCGCTCCGGTGGGGACAGGCTTTCGAGAAGCACCAGGAAGGCCATGGAAAGAGAATCCGACAACTCGGCCTGCGCGGCGGGGTCAACCGAAGGTTCGGTGACGATCGGCTCCGGCAACCACTCCCCGACATACTCCTCGCGTTGCACCCGGCGGAACGGAGGTAGTCGATGCAGAGACGGGTCACCACAGCACAAGCGTATGGCTTCCGGGACTCGATCTTGGTGCCGTCCGCCTCTGCACGATGAACCCGGAGGAGGGTTTCCTGCACCAGGTCCTCAGCCTCGGTGAAGCTCCCCACCATCCGGTAGGCGATAGAGAAGAGAAGTGGCCGCAGCGTCTCATTTGTCTCAACGGGCACCGAGCGCTGCTCTGGATTCGTGATCATGTCCCCTAAGACGAATCGGACACGCCAATTGTGACAGGAGTGCTTGACGGAGGGGTAAGAGCCGACCTGTCACACATTGGTGGCCCCATTCGTCTCAGGGGAGGACGGCATCTCATTATCTAGGAGGTAATCATGCGAGTCTTTATTGCCGGGGCCAGCGGGGTGGTGGGACGACATCTCATTCCCATGCTTGTCAAGGCGGGCCACCAGGTGGTGGGTACATCTCGGCACGACGCGGGAGCCGAGAGGATCCACCAGCTCGGGGCATCGCCCGTCACCGTCGACCCTCTTCAGGCTGAATCAGTTCATTCTGTCGTCGAGGACGCAAAACCTGACGTGGTGATCCATCAACTCACCGCTCTGTCTGGTCCCATCAACCTGAAGGACTTCGAGGGCTCGTTCGCCAAGACCAACAAGTTACGAACGACAGGCCTAGACCTCCTCCTCTCGGCAGCGGTTGCAGCGGGGGCTACACGATTCATCGCGCAGAGCTACACCGGGTGGCCCAACCAGCGCAGCGGAACGGCGATCAAGACGGAGGAGGATCCGATCGACCCGGACCCCGAACCCACGACGGCAAAAACCGTCGCCGCCATCGCATACCTCGAGGAGACGGTTCCATCGAACACCGACATCGACGGGCTGGCCCTGAGATACGGCGCCCTCTACGGTCCGGGTACCGGTCTGGGTGTCGGTGGCGACCTGTACGAGATGGTGGCATCACGCAAGCTCCCTCTGGTTGGTGGCGGCGCCGGTGTGTGGTCACATCTGCACATCGAGGACGCCGCCACGGCGACCGTCGCCGCCTTGCAGCATGGAGACCGGGGCGTCTACAACATCGTCGACGACGAACCGGCACCGGTCTACGAGTGGCTACCCCACCTCGCCGATGCCATCGGAGCAAAACCACCGATGCGACTCCCTGCGTGGCTAGCACGACCAATGATCGGGGGTCAAGGTGTGTCCGTCATGACCAAAATCCGAGGTTCCTCCAACGCAAAGGCGAAGAGAGAACTGGGTTGGACGCCGATCCATCCCACTTGGCGTGAGGGATTCAAGAACGCCCTCTGATCGTCGGAGATGGCCCCTTCTTGACGAACGAGTGGCTTCATGGAACCATGGCCGGCCATTGACCCTAGGTTGAATTTCTCGGTCGAAAGGGGCGGGTCATGACAGTGTTGTGGAAGATTCTGGTCGCATTGGTCCTGTTCTTGGTGTTGGGGGCTCCGCTGGTCGCCAGCAGCACCCAGGCAGATCCACAGGACTTGGTCCCCGGACCCGGTGTCCAGCGCACCTTCAGCCTCGGTAAGGACCACATCAATGTCTTTGTATGTCCAGACGCTCCGCAACCGGCGACGTTCTACGCCGAGCGGCTCACCGAGATCGCCGGACCGTGGTACGAATACCACTCCCGCGGCCGCTACCAACCCGAGTACATACCCGTGGAGAGAGTACGACGTGCCGATTTCCCGCTCTGTCGCGGGGACACCAACGCCAGCGAACGGATCGAAAGAATCCACGACGACTTCCCCGACATGGAAGCCGCCGTCTTCATCACCTCGGAAACGCAACCTACAGCCTCCGTCGCGAATTATGTCTGTGGCACCGCCACCGCTCCGAAGCTGTGTGATATCGCAAAACGCGCTCCGGCAGCGGTCCGCTACGCCTGGCTCTCCCCAGATGTTTTGGAGAAGACAAACGCCGGCAATTATGGCAATGCGTTCTTTGCTATCCACGAGCTGGGCCACCTGCTGAACTGGCCACACACCGTTGCTGACTATGAAGGCAGCGTCTATGACACCGTCGGGGACATCATGTCTATCGGCGCCGCCTTCGGTCTACCAGGTCACCATGTGCCGGGAGGCGTCGCCCAGGCTTCAACCTCCGCCTTCAATCTGTATCGCTCGGGCTGGATCGATGACACTGAGGTTGAGGTGGTCGACCCCGCGGTGGGTGGTGACTTTCGGCTGTCACCGACCAATGGCCCTACTGGCGCCACCCGCCTCATCGCCATTCCACTGGAGAACGGACGTTATGCCTATCTCCAGTCGAGCCCCGGCGGCCTGCCCGGTTATACGGAACGTCTCTGGGAGGGGGTTTACCTGACCGAGACCGGAGAGTTCCCCCCGTTGACCACGTCCAACGACCTGCGGGCATTTGGTTTCAAACCGACATATGCCGACAAGGACTACTCGCCATGGCAGTTGTTGCCGATTGTCATCAGGTCGGGTCATGGAAAGCACGTCGGCGAGACCACGGTGACAGTAGGCAAACGGACCGGCGACACCTTCTCGGTGCGTGTTCGCCCCGGTCACCGCGAGTTGCCCCGTTTCCGGTTCTCCGACGACGACAACCAGTTCCAGAGTGAAATCCGATTCATCGCCAGGGCCGGGATCAC
>WHTL01000018.1 GCA_009377735.1 Acidimicrobiia bacterium | reverse complement strand
GTGACGAGGACGGGAGCCACACCTTCTCCACCAACCTCGATGATCACAACGCCGCCGTGGCCGAAGCCCGGGCCAACGACCTGATCCCCTAGTGCCCCCGAGACCTTGACACTGAGACTGGCTGTGGTCGGCTTCCCGGTGGGACACTCCCGTTCCCCAGTGATCCACGAGGCCGCCCTGGAGGCCGTGGGACTGCGCGCCACCTACGATCTCCTGGAGGTGGACGAGGATGGAATGCGCCGCGTCGTTTCCGATATCCGCAGCGGTGACCTCGATGGTGTGAACGTCACCATGCCCTACAAAGGCATTGCCCACGACCTTTGCGACCGAGTCAGCGCCGCAGCGTCCCGGGCCCGTTCGGTGAACACCATCGTGGGCGAGGACGGGCAGGTTCGTGGATATTCCACCGATATCACCGGTCTGAAGGACGTGTGGGCTAGTCACCAACTGCCGAACGACCGGCCGGTCCTCGTGTTGGGGAATGGCGGGGCGGCTGCAGCCGCACTTATTGCCCTGGACCGTGACGAGGTTTATGGCTCCTGTCGACGAGACGGAGGAGTCTCCGAGCTGGCAGAGAGAACCGGTTGTGCTGTCATCCCAGTGCCGTGGGGGGCCGGTGTCACCGAAGCGGTCGTGGTCAATGCGACACCGCTTGGTATGAGCGAGGAGCCCCTACCCGAGAAGGTGACGGCGGTATGGTCGGGGCTGGTCGACATGCCATATCGAAGTGGTGACACCCCGGCGGTGACGAAGGCCCGGGACGACTCGGTTCCATATGTCGACGGTCTCGATCTCCTGGTGGCGCAGGCCGCAGAGTCGTTCTCACTATGGACGGGTCTGGAGGCTCCAGTGGAGGTGATGCGCCAGGCGGCCAGATGATGTGGTGGCCGGTGGCGTTGTCCGCGATCGCGGGGGCGGTGCTCGCCTGGCCCGCAACGATGGTTGCGGCACGACATATCCGATCCGAAGCTTCACCCATTTCCGGCTCGGTGGTGGCAATCGCAGGCGGAATCATCGGTGGAGGGTTTGGGTATGCGCTCGGATGGAGCTGGCTGTTGGTTCCGTTTCTCGGCCTGGTTGGTGTGCTCATCGCACTGGCGATGGTCGATCTCGCCGAGTTCCGTCTCCCCAACAGGATTCTGATTCCGGGGGGACTGACCGTCATGGTGGTGACTGCGGTGATCGTCATCCTCGGTGCGACCGGATCACTCCGAGACGCCGCCATCGGAACGGTCATCTACTTCGTCCTGATGGCGGTTCTCTTTGCGATATCACGCGGTGCGCTAGGGTTTGGTGATGTGCGTCTGGCGGTTCTCCTCGGATGGTGCACAGGACTATTGGGGTGGCGGGTGACGATTGCCGCGATCATCCTCGGATCGCTTTTTGGTGGGGGAGTGGCCGTGGTGGCGCTGCTCAGGGGAGCAGACCGCAAGAGCTCCATCCCGTATGGGCCACCAATGATGCTGGGCGCCTGTCTGGCGATCGTATTGACGGGGTCTACGTTCTAGATCGATGGCCAGAGCACGTAGGATCAGGGGGGATGTTCACATACCTGACAGCGGGTGAGTCGCACGGGCCGGGATTGGTGGCCGTGGTCGAAGGGTTGCCCGCCGGGATGGAAATATCCATCGATGATCTCCAAAACGAGCTGGCGAGACGTCGTCTGGGGTATGGCCGGAGTCCGAGGATGGGGATCGAAAAAGACGAGTTGGAGATCCTTGGAGGAGTTCGCCATGGGCAAACCCTGGGATCACCGGTGGCTGTGGTTATCCGGAACACGGAGTATCCCGAGAAGTGGTCCCAGGAGATGAACCCCTTTGGTGGTGAGGCGAAGCGACGTTTGACGACTCCCCGCCCCGGCCACGCCGATCTCCCGGGGATGCTGAAATATGACACCCACGATGCCCGAAATGTGCTGGAGAGGGCGTCGGCAAGAGAGACGGCGGCACGCACGGTGGTTGGTTACCTTGCCAAAACCCTGATTGGGTATCTCGGTATGACCGTCTTCAGTCATGTCGTCGAGATAGGACGGGTGCGGGTCCCCGAGGGAGTGACTCCCGAGCCGGATGATCTGCCGGAAATTGATGCCAGCCCTGTTCGGTGTCTCCATCCAGCGAGCGCCGCCCAGATGGAGTCAGAGATAGAGGCTGCCCGTGAGGCCCGGGATACGCTGGGAGGTGTCATCGAAATAATCGGGACCGGTGTCCCCCCCGGTCTCGGCAGCCATGTGCATTGGGACCGCAAGCTCGACGGACGACTGGCACACGCCCTCATGTCCGTCCAGGCCATCAAGGGGGTCGAGATCGGTGACGGGTTCAGTCAGGCGCGCAGCATGGGATCCGCGGCTCACGACGAGATCGTCGTGTCCGCCGACGGGATCGCTCGTGAGACCAACCGCGCCGGTGGAACTGAGGGAGGAATCTCGATCGGGGGGCGTCTCCGGGTGCGGGCGGCGATGAAGCCAATCGCAACCGTGATGAAGCGTCTCCGGAGTGTCGACGTCGACACGGGGGAGCCGACCCAGGCGTTCTTCGAGCGTTCCGACACCTGTGCCGTTCCCCGGGCAGGGGTCGTCTGTGAACAGATGGTGGCGATAGTCCTCGCCCAGGAGGCACAACGGATGTTTGGAGGGGACACGTTGTCAGACTTTGTGGACGCCTACGGGAGGTATCGTGACCGACTCGAGAGATTCTGAGCAGATCATCTGGCTAATCGGCATGATGGGAAGCGGCAAGAGCACAGCCGGCGCCGCCCTCTCCGAGCGTCTCGGTATTCCACTGGTCGACACCGACGAACTGGTGGAGCAAGCCTGCGGATCCACCATCCCGGAACTGTGGGAACGCGAGGGTGAACCGGGGTTCCGGGCGAGGGAGCACGATGCGGTCGCTGAGGCGTCACGTGGCAGCCAGGTCGTAGCGACCGGCGGTGGCGTGGTCATGAACGACGAGAACATCGTCATCATGCGCGAGACCGGTGTCGTGGTATTTCTCGATGTCACGGTCCCAACTCTCACTACAAGGGTGGGTCTCGGCGGCTACCGCCCGCTGCTCACCGGCGGCCCTGACCTCGAGCTCGAGCGGATCTGGGCGGAGCGAGAGGAGCGATATCGCAATGCCGCCCACCATGTTGTCGATGGCGAGGGTACACCCGAGGAGATTGCGGATCGGGTGGTCCAGGCATGCGGTATTTGAGCGGACCGGCAAGCGAGGTCCTGGTCGACAGGGGATTGCCTGATCCCCTCCTGCCGGTAAGAGAGGGACGACGGAAGGTCCTCGTTCTCAGCCAACCCGGCACCGATTTCCTCGCACCGGCCATTGTCGACCGACTCGACGATGTGGAGCCGGTGGTGGTGCCCGTACCCGACAGGGACGAGGCGAAGACCCTCGGTGTGCTCGACATCGTCTATCACCGTTGCGCCGAGGCGGGAATCGGCCGACATGACACCATTCTTGGTGTTGGTGGGGGCGCCACCACCGACCTCGCCGGTTTCGTCGCGGCTACCTGGCTACGCGGAGTCGAATCGGTGCTGCTCCCCACCACCCTGCTGGGCGCCGTCGACGCAGCCATAGGGGGGAAGACGGGGATCAATCTGGGGGGGAAGAACATGGTGGGTGCATTTTGGCCGCCCAGTCGGGTGATCGTCGATCTCGATGTCCTCGACTCCCTCCCACGAGATATCAAGGTCGAGGGAACCGCCGAGGTCTACAAGACGGGTCTCGTGGGAGATCCGGCGATCGTCGATGCGTACAGAGATCACGGGATCGACGCTCCACTCGAATTGGTCGTCCCGGCGGCGATTGCCGTAAAGACCTCGGTCGTCATCGAGGACCTCAGAGAATCGGGCAGAAGGGCGATCCTCAACTTTGGCCACACCATCGGACATGCGGTTGAGTTTGCATCGGGACTCGCCCACGGCCACGCAGTTTCGATCGGAATGGTTGCCGCGGTCACCGTTTCGGAGCGACGTCTGGGATTCAACCACAAGGACGAGGTCATTTCCGACCTCGACGCACTCGGGCTTCCTGTGAACGCCCCGGAGGTCGATCGGGACCACCTCATGTCACTCGTCGAAAGAGACAAGAAGATCGATGCGGCCGGAATCCGCATGGTGCTCCTCTCTGAAATCGGTGAGCCCGTGATCGACCACGTGACCACCGCCGACATCGCCGCCGGCCTCGCCGCTATCGGTATCAGCTAGGACGGTCACTGGTTTCCTCAGGCCTCCTGGCGTTCCTATCCTCAACCACGATGATTTCCACCAATGATGCCCGCCCTGGGATGGCGCTCGACCTCCCCGACGGTTTGTACACGATCGTCGAGCAGCAGCACGTCAAACCCGGGAAAGGGAAGGCGTTCGTCCGTATCAAGCTGAAGAAGGTGGGCACCGGCCAGGTCGTCGACCGCACCTTCCGCGCCGGGGAGGATGTGCCCCAGGCGATAATTGAGACCCGTGACCACCAATTCCTCTACCGCGACGACCTCGGCTACCACTTCATGAATCTCGAGGACTACAGCCAGATCGTCCTCCACGCCGACGATGTGGGGGCCGCTGCCGACTACATGCTCGACGGGTCGACGGTAAAGGTCACCATGTACGAGGGCACCGCATTGGGTGTGAGCCTTCCTGCCGCGGTGGAACTTGAGGTGACCTACGCTGAGCCCGGTGTGAAAGGCGATACCCGCACCGGTGCCACCAAGTCGGTGACTGTGGAGACCGGCCTATCCGTCCAGGTTCCTCTCTTTGTCGAACAGGGCCAGCGGATCAAGGTCGATACCCGCAACGGCGAGTACCTCACCCGCGTTTGAGCTGGGAACCTCGCGATCGTGTGTTGGAGATCCTCTACGAGGCTGACCGACGTCCCAACTCCAACCCGGATACCGAAGAGCTGGCACCCAGGACAGCCCGTCTGGTGAGCGGCGTGTTGGCGAGCCAGGAAGAACTCGACTCGCTCATAACCGAGATCTCCGATGGATGGAGGGTGGAGCGGATGCCGGCAGTCGACCGGGCCGTGCTCCGTCTCGGCGCCTACGAACTGATTCACGAGCCGGAGACACCGATCGGCGCGGTCATTGATGAAGCCGTCCGTCTGGCAAAGAAATACTCCACCGGTGACTCTGGAGCATTCGTGAACGGTGTCCTCTCTGCATTGGCGCAGCGCCACAGGGGGCAGGACTCTGAGGAGGAGTAGACCTCGCCGCCGTCGAGGGGGCGGTGGAGTATCAGAGAGGGACGGGTTGGCAAAGTAGCGTGTTATCGTCCAGTGGGAACACCTTTAAGACCGGTTCAGTGAGACCGGGAAGGAGTCAGGACATGCCATGCAACCGACAGCAGCCGCCCCTGGGTGGCTCTTTTTTTGAGCGGGTCACTCGTTGAGTCAGCTCCTCACCATCGAGGATATCTCCAGGGTGGTGCGTCGTATCTCCCACGAGATCATCGAGCGTCACCAGGGCGCAGAAGACGTGGTGTTGGTGGGCATCCACTCACGTGGGGTGCCACTCGCCGAGATGATCGCATCCACCATTGCACAGGTGGACGGGACCACGATCCCGGTAGGGGAGTTGGACATCGGGTTGTACCGCGACGACAGACGGCAACGACCGACCACCCGTCTGGAACGCACCCTGATTCCCGTCGATCTGACGGAGAAACAGGTGGTGTTGGTAGACGATGTCCTCTATACCGGTCGAACCGTTCGCTCTGCCCTCGATGCGCTCAGCGACCTCGGGAGACCGGCGCGGGTCGAGTTGGCCGTGCTGGTTGACCGGGGCCATCGTCAACTACCCATCCGTGCCGACTACGTGGGCAAGAACGTCCCCACCGGTGCCGGCCAGCGGGTGACGGTGCGGTTGGCGGACATCGACGCCCAGTCCGGTGTTTGGGTGGAGGAGGCGTGAGCCTTCTCACCATTGAGTCGATGACCAAGACTGACATCGAGGAAATGATGCACCTGGCTGTCGAGTTCCGCCAGGTTCTCGACCGGGACATACCCAAGGTCCCCACCCTCGTGGGAAAGACGGTGGCATTGCTGTTCTACGAGGCTTCGACCCGGACGCGACTCTCCTTCGAGAGGGCGGCGAAAGCGCTATCCGCCGACACCCTCACCTTCACACCGGGGGGATCGTCGGTGGCGAAGGGGGAGAGCCTCAAGGACACCGCCCTCACCCTGAAGGCGATGGGCCCCGATCTGATGGTGGTTCGTCACGGTGCCACCGGAGCCCCTTGGAGGGTGGCCGATTGGACGGGTTTGCCGGTTGTCAACGCAGGCGACGGGGCCCATCAGCACCCCACCCAGGCGCTGCTCGATGCCTTTACCCTGCACGACCACGTCGGGGACCTTGCCGGTCTGAGGACGGCGATCATTGGCGACATCAGACACAGTCGGGTGGCTCGCTCCACCACTCAGGCACTGCTCACCCTCGGCGCCGAGGTGACACTGGTGGCGCCGACCACCCTCCTGCCGGTAGATCTGAGCGACTGGGGTGTCAAGACGGCCGACGGTATCGATGAGATCCTCAACGATGTCGACCTCCTGTATCTCCTCCGTATCCAACAGGAACGGGGTGGTGGAGCTGTATTCCCTTCGATCGCCGAGTATGTCGGCCGGTTCGGGCTCACCCGGGAGCGGGCCGAGAGACTCGCCGACGGCGCACATGTGATGCATCCTGGCCCGATGAACAGGGGAGTGGAGATAGACCCAGATGTGGCCGATGGTCCCCGCTCCCTGGTCACCGATCAGGTGACGAACGGCATCGCCATCCGCATGGCGGTGCTGTATTCGCTATTAGAGGGTAGGTCTTCGTGAGTGGGAACCCAGGGTTCGTACGGTCGCTCAGCGATGGTCCCGGCCCAGAGTTCGGGCTCGGAGCGTCTTCGGGCGGTGAGTGCCGATGAGCGGGTTCGTCATTTCCAGTGGGACGGTGGTATCGGGCGATCGGGTCGAAAAGACCGACATCGCCATCGACGACGGTGTCATCACGGAGGTGGGCACCGATATCCGCCAGGATGGCAGGGAGGTCTTCGATGCCACCGACTGTTGGGTTGGTCCTGGTTTCGTGGATCTCCACACCCACCTGCGGGAGCCGGGCGAGGAGTGGAAGGAGACCATCGAGTCCGGTCGGGCGGCGGCGGCAGCAGGGGGCTATACCGCCGTGGTCGCCATGCCCAACACAGATCCGCCTATAGACATCGGCTATGTAGCACGTCAGGTCCGGCGGTCCGATGGTGTTCGCGTCATACCGTCAGGTGCAATCACGATGGGTCGTTCTGGGGAGCGGCTCGCCCACCTCGACGAGCTGTGGGACGCCGGCGTGGCGGTGTTCTCCGATGACGGTGACACCGTGGCCGATGGCGGAGTTCTTCGCCGAGCGATGGAGTACATCGGACAACTGGGCGGAGTGGTCGCCCAACACGCCGAGGACCCCGGGCTCTGCGCCGGTGGGCACATGCATGAGGGCTCGGTCTCCTCCCGTCTTGGGATGGTGGGGCTTCCGGCAGTTGGCGAGGAGGTGGTGGTGGCTCGGGATCTCAAGCTGGTCGAGGTGACGGGCTGTCGGTATCACGTTCAACACGTATCTACCGCGGGAACCGTGGAGCTGGTGGAGGCCGCCAAACGGAATGGCCTGCCTGTAACAGCCGAGGTGGCGCCACACCATCTGGTCCTCGACCACCGCGAGGTGGCATCGATGGACCCGGTGTACAAGATGTACCCGCCCCTGCGGACACCCGACGATGTGGCCGCGGTGGTGGAGGGACTCACAAGTGGTGTGATCGACTGCGTTGCCACCGACCATGCCCCCCACGCCGCCTTTGAGAAGGACGTTCCCTTCGAGGACGCACCGCGAGGGGTGGTTGGGCTGGAGACCGCGGCGTCGGTAGTGAACATGGCCCTCGACTTCGGGCCCACGGACTTCTTCGATCGCATGTCAGACGCTCCACGTCGCATCCTCGGGGAGACGACAGTCGGCGTCGAAGTCGGATCTCGCGCAGACCTCGTCGTCTTTCGTCCCGAGGGCCACTGGGAAGTGGAGTCTCTCCATTCCCGCTCGCACAACAGCCCGTGGCTCGGCGCCGAGTTGGAAGGTGTGGTCGAGGCGACGATGGTCGGGGATCAGATGTTGTGGAGAAGACAATGATGCGACCGGGGTCACTCGTCACGGCCGATGGCGCCGTTTTCCGTGGTCGGTCGGTGGGGGCCGATGGCGTTTCCACCGGAGAGGCGGTATTCAACACGTCGATGACCGGATATCAGGAGATCCTGACCGACCCCAGTTATGCCGGCCAGGTGGTCGTGATGACCACTGCTCACGTCGGGAACTACGGGGTTACCGGCTTCGATGCCCAATCCCCAAAACCTCCCGCACGGGGGTTCATTATGAGGTCCCTTTCCGGTAGACATTCCAATTGGCGTGCCGAGGGCTCCCTGGCGTCGTACCTCCTGCTACATGGAGTGGTTGCCCTGGCGGATATCGACACCCGCAGGCTCACCCGCCACATCCGAACCCACGGCTCCATGCCGGTGGCGCTGGGATCCGATATCGACGAAGCCGATCTCGCTGAGATGGCGGCCTCGGCACCGGGAATGACCGGGGTTGATCTGGCGGCGACGGTGACCACACCGGAGACCTACCACTCTCCCACGGAACACGATCGGGTGGGTTCGGTTGTTGCCGTGGATCTGGGGATGAAGCGGGACATCGTGCGCCAGCTCAACCTTCGTGGACTCGACGTGACCGTCGTCCCGGCGGACACGAAAACCGAGGAGATCACCGCACACCGCCCAGACGGGGTATTCGTCTCGAACGGGCCGGGTGATCCCGAGCCATTGGAGTCGACGACCGCGACGTTGAGAGACCTGTTGGGTCAAGTCCCCGTGTTCGGGATCTGCCTTGGCCACCAGGTGCTGGGACGGGCCATGGGGGCGGAGACTTTCAAGCTGCCGTTCGGGCATCACGGTGGCAACCATCCGGTACGTCGTCTACGGGACGGCTCCATAGAGATCACGGCACAGAACCATGGTTTCGCCGTTGATCCCTGGTCCCTAACCGATCAGGTCGCGCCAGTCCGTTCCGGTCTGGTCGATTCCAGTCTTTTGCCAGAACGATTGGAAACATCGATAGGGACGGTGGAGGTGACCCACCAGAACCTCAACGACGGCACCCTGGAAGGACTCAGGGCACTCGAGGTCCCGGCGTTCTCGGTTCAGTACCACCCCGAGGCGGCACCCGGACCCAGCGACTCCAACTACCTATTCGACGACTTCCTCGACCTGATGGGACTCGGCGATGCCTCGTAGAGACGACATCAAGAGCATCCTTCTCATCGGGTCGGGGCCCATAATCATCGGTCAGGCCTGTGAGTTCGACTATTCGGGAACCCAGGCGGCCAAGGTGCTCCGTGCCGATGGATATCGGGTGATCCTGGTCAATTCCAACCCGGCGACCATCATGACCGACCCCGAGTTCGCCGACGCGACCTACATCGAACCGGTGACCCCGGAGGTGGTGGGTGCCATCCTCGAGAAGGAACGACCCGACGCCCTTCTCCCCACAATGGGTGGCCAGACCGCCCTCAACGTCGCATCGACCCTGGCACGTGACGGCGTCCTCGATCGTCTCGGGGTGGAGATGATCGGCGCCCCTCTACAAGCCATCGAACGTGCCGAGGACCGCGGTCAGTTCAAGGATGCGATGGAGGCCGCCGGTCTGGCGGTGCCCCGCGCCGGTTATGCCCGCACCCTGGACGAGGCGATGACTCTGGGGGACGAGATCGAGTTTCCCGTGATGATCCGGCCCTCATACATCCTCGGGGGTGGAGGCACGGGCATAGCCCATGATGCCGATGAGCTTCGAACGGTGGCACGTCGTGGTCTTGACCACTCTCCCGTGGGAGAGATCCTCGTGGAGGAATCGGTGGTGGGGTGGAAGGAGTACGAGCTCGAGGTAATGCGGGACCGCAACGACAACGCCGTCATCGTCTGCTCCATCGAGAACCTGGACCCCATGGGTGTCCACACGGGCGATTCCATCACGGTGGCGCCAGTGCAAACCCTCTCCGACCGGGAATACCAGGAGATGCGGGACGAGGCCATCGCGGTGCTCCGCATCATCGGGGTCGAGACAGGGGGCTCCAATGTCCAGTTCGCGGTTGACCCCGAGACGGGGCGACGTCTGGTGATCGAGATGAATCCCAGGGTGTCGCGTTCCTCTGCACTGGCTTCCAAGGCCACCGGGTTCCCCATTGCCAAGATCGCCGCCCTGCTCGCCGTGGGATACACCCTCGACGAGATAGCAAACGACATAACGGGGGCGACACCGGCGAGTTTCGAGCCAGCACTCGACTATGTGGTGGTAAAAGTACCCCGATTCGATTTCGCCAAGTTCCCATCGGCCTCTCCGGTGTTGGGAACTGCCATGCGTTCCGTTGGCGAAACCATGGCGATGGGAAGGACCTTTGCGGAGGCGATCCAGAAGGCATTGCGAAGCCTGGAGAACGGGCGGGCGGGCCTAGGAGCCGATGTTGGCGAGGCTCCCGTCCTGTCCCTTGGCGATGACGAGCTGACCGAGTCCATTTCGGTCCCGACCCCGAGCCGAATCTTCGAGGTGGCGGAGGCTCTACGACGCGATATTGCACCCGAGCAGGTCGCCGAGGCCAGCGGGTATGACCCATGGTTCGTCGATCAACTCACCGAGATCACGAATCTCCGAAGGGAGCTCGAGAAGACATCCGGTGACATCACCCTTCTCGAAGAAGCAAAGCGGCTCGGGTTCTCGGATCGCCAACTCGCCCACCTCTGGGACAGCACGGAGGACAAAGTGAGGGCCCTTCGTGCCGAAAACGGACATGAGGTGACATACAAGACGGTTGACACCTGCGCCGCAGAGTTCGCGGCAACCACGCCGTACATGTACGGCACCTATGAGGACGAGTCTGAGGTGGTCCCCACCGAAAACCCCAAGGTGGTGGTGCTCGGCTCCGGTCCCAACCGCATCGGTCAGGGCATCGAGTTCGACTATTGCTGTGTGCATGCCACGTTCGCCCTCCGTGACGCCGGCTACGAGACGGTGATGATCAACTGCAATCCGGAGACGGTGTCCACCGATTACGACACCGCGGACCGTCTCTATTTTGAGCCGCTCACGGCGGAGGACGTGCTCTCCGTGTTGGAGGTGGAGAAACCAGAGGCCGTCGTGGTGCAGCTTGGTGGGCAGACCCCGCTGAACCTGGCGGCAGCACTTGAGGATGCTGGTATTCCCATAGCGGGCACCTCGCCCGCCTCCATCGACCTTGCCGAAGACCGACAGCAGTTCTCGGCACTTTGCGATCGCCTCGGGATACGTCAACCACCGGCCGGGACAGCCACCTCCATTGCCGAAGCCGACGAGGTGGTCGATCGAATCGGTCTTCCGGTGCTGGTACGGCCCTCCTATGTCCTGGGTGGGAAAAAGATGCGCATCGTCTACAGCTACGACCAACTGGACGAATACGTGGCTGAGCTCTACGACGATCCCGACCCCGAGTTGACGGCAGCGCCGATCCTTATCGACCGATTCCTCGAGTCGGCGACGGAGCTCGATGTTGATGCCATCCATGACGGAGAGGAGCTTCTGATTGGCGGGATCATGGAGCATGTCGAGCAGGCGGGGGTGCACTCTGGCGATTCGGCATGTGTCACACCGCCGCCCACCCTCAGCCCAGAGGCTTCGGCGGAGATCATCGAAATCACCGGACTCCTTGCCAAGGCCCTAGATGTCCGCGGCCTGATAAACATTCAATTCGCGGTGAAGGGCGAGGATGTGTGGATCATCGAGGCAAACCCTCGTGCCTCGAGGACAGTTCCATTCATCTCCAAGGCAACCGGAATACCACTGGCGAAGATCGCAGCCCGGGTGATGATGGGAACGACTCTCAACGAGCTTGTGGAGGAGGGTCTCGTTCCTGCCGGGTCGCTTGATTCGCCCCAAATCGGTCCCGTTGGCTTCGTGGCAGTGAAGGAAGCCGTGCTCCCATGGGATCGTTTTCCCGAGGAGGACTCCCTTCTCGGTCCCGAGATGCGGGCAACGGGCGAAGTGATGGGCATCGCCGAGGATGTGGGTACGGCCTATGCCAAGGCGTTGTTGGGCGCTGGCCACATTCTCCCCACGACCGGCCGCGTCTTCTTGTCGTTCTCCAATCGGGACAAGGCCATGGGGTTGGCTGTAGCCCAGGCCTTTACCTTGTTGGGTTACGACCTCGTCGCCACGCCCGGGACCCAACGCTATCTGGAGCATCATGCCGTGGATGCCGAGGTCGTGCCCAAGTACGGGGAGGGCTCACCGGACACCGTCGATCTGATCTCCTCTGGTCAGATCGCACTAATCCTCAACACACCGCGTGGGGGGCGGGCCAGGGCCGACGGTCGCATCATTAGACAGGCCGCCCTACGAGCCAGAGTGCCTTGCGTCACCACCATCCAGGGTGCCTTGGCCGTCGCCAGGAGTCTGAGGGCAGGTCCCTCCACCCTGTTGGACACTCGTAGCCTTCAGGAATGGCACCGATGAGGTCGATCGAGGTGACGCTCGGAGATGTCACGCTCCGTAGTCCCCTGATCGCCGCGTCCGGCACGGTGGGATCGGTCTGGGAGTTCGCCGAGGTTGCCGATCTTTCCGCCTTTGGTGCAGCCGTGGCCAAATCCGTGAGTCCGGTCCCATGGGACGGACAGCCGCCGCCTCGCATGGCGCCCACAAGGGTGGGGATGCTCAATGCGATTGGAATCCAGAACCCAGGTATCGACGAGTGGCTGCTCGGTCATTCACCACGAATAACGGCTCTCGATGTGGCGGTCTGGGGATCAACGGTGGCCACCGATCCCGACGGGTTCGCAGAGGTGGCAGCGGGACTGACGGCTGGTGGGGTGTCGGCGATCGAAATCAACCTTTCCTGTCCCAATCTGGATGGTCATCTCATCGCGACCGATCCGGTCCTGAGTGGAGAGGTCGTCAAGGCAGTAGCGTCGGTCACCGATCTACCGGTATCGGCGAAGCTCGCCCCCGACGCAGAACGTATCGTCGACGTTGCCGGTGCCTGTATCGAGAGTGGCGCATCGTGGCTCGTAATCGCCAACACGGTACGAGGGGCGGCCATCGACATCGACCGTCGACAACCGGTGCTGTCCGGTCGGGTAGGGGGCTATTCGGGTCCGGCGGTGAAGCCTATCGCTATCCGGTGTATCGCCGATGTGGTGGCGGAACTAGGTGCTGTCCCGATTGTCGGCTGTGGTGGCATAACCAGAGGGACAGATGTCATCGAGTATCTCATGGCCGGGGCGCGTGCTGTCCAAATGGGGACTGCCCTTTTGGCGGATCCTCGGTCGGGACAGCGGGTTCTCACCGAGGCGGCTCGTTGGTGCGATCAGAACGATGTCGATACATTTGAGGAGATAACCAATGTCGTCTTCTGGTGAATCACCCAATCCCATCATCGTCGCCCTGGACGAACGCAACGGTAGCGACGCCGTTCGTCTCGCCAAGAGCCTCCGTCCCCACGTTGGCGGATTCAAGGTGGGCCTGGAGCTGATCATGGGTGTTGGGCCGGCCATGGTCGGCGCCATCGCCGATCTGGGTTTGCCGGTCTTCGCCGACGCCAAGCTCCACGATATTCCCAACACCGTCGAGCGTGCCGCCCGTCATCTGGGTTCGGTTGGAGCTCGGTGGGTGACGGTCCACGGTTCCGGTGGGAGAGAGATGGTGGCGGCGGCCGAGGAGGGATTGGCATCGTCTACCGGTGATCGTCCCGGTGGGATACTCGTGGTTACGGTGCTCACCAGCATCGACTCCACCAGGCTGGCATCTGTGGGTATGGGCTCCAGTGTCGGAAAACAGGTGGCGCGGTTGTCACGCATCGCAAATGAAGTGGGGGTCGAGGGTGTCGTCTGTTCGGTCCGCGAGGTGGGCGATGTAGCACAGGTTGCTCCCGATCTCGTCCGGGTGGTGCCCGGTATCCGACCGGCTGGTGCCGACCACCACGACCAGGCGAGTGTGGCGACTCCCGAGGAAGCGCTCGCCCGTGGTGCCGACTGGCTGGTCATCGGCCGCGCCATCACCCGCGCCCCAGACCCCATCGCTGCGGCTGAGAGCATCACAGCAGACCTGCACTACGTGACGTGAGTCAGCGTCCGGATATCGAGGACGGCGCGAAAAATTGCATCCTCGAGGGCCAAGACCCGCAAGGAAGGCTAAAGTCCGGGTGGTCCGGCTGCTGGAGGAGTAAACGTGCCAACCCCACCCAAGATGTCCGACGAGCAAAGACGGGCCGCATTGGTCCGGGCCAGCGAGGTGAGAAAGGCCCGAGCCGAGGTGAAGCAACTGCTCAAATCCGGCTCCGTTTCCTTCGGGGAGCTGTTGGAGAGGGCAGAATCGAACGGCGATCTGGGAGGAATGAAGGTGTCGGCAGTGCTGGCAGCCCTCCCCGGGATAGGGAAGGTCAAAGCCGGCCAGATCATGGAGCGGCTCAATATCGCAGAGAACCGACGTGTGCGGGGTCTCGGTGACAGACAACGAGCCGCCCTCACCGAAGAGCTCTCCTGAAGCGGGTCGACTCGTAGTCCTCTCCGGGCCCTCCGGAGTAGGTAAATCCACCGTCCTGTCCCATCTGGGGGAGCGTTACCGGTTCCAGTTCTCCGTCTCGGCCACAACCCGGCCACCCCGTCCTCACGAACGTCAGGGTGTCGACTATCACTTTGTGGGCGCATCCGATTTTGAGGAGATGATCGTTCACGGTCTCCTGGTGGAATGGGCGGAGTTTGGTGGCTACCTCTACGGCACACCGATCACCTCGATCGCCAGTGCCCTGGAATCGGAGGTTCCGGTGATCCTCGATATTGAGTACGAAGGCGCCCTACAGATAAAAGACTCATTTCCCGACGCCGTCCTCATATGGATCCAACCCCCCTCTTTCGACGAGTTGGAGAAACGTCTCCGTGGCCGCCTCGACACCGGCCCCGAAGAGGTCGCAAGCCGCCTGGAACGCGCCGCCCTCGACATGAAACGCGCCACCGCCCTGTTCGATCACATTGTCACCAACCACGACCTAGACGAAACACTCGCCAAAATAGGCGATCTCCTAGACCTAGAGCCAAACCAGTAATTGTGCCCACGAAGTGGGGGGACGGTGCTGCGAAGCAGGGGGGCAAAACAGCCTCGGTAGTCGCGACCAAATCTCGTCGCGGAGGTGCCCCCATCGTCAGCGCCTGCGGCGCGTGTGGGGGCAACGATCTCGGGTCCACTATCATTCGGATTGCTCCCAACCCCTGGATTCTGGATCATTCATGAAAATTGAAGACGTAATCGACAACATCGGAAACAGATTCGCCACGGTTGTGGTCTCGGCACGTCGTGCCCGTGAGATCAACGCCTATTTCCATCAGCTTGGAACCGGTCCACGGTCTTATATCCCACCCCAGGTCCATTCGATGTCGCGCAAACCCCTCACCATTGCCATGGAAGAGATCGCCGACGGCGCTGTGACCATGGATCGCAACGAGGAGTGACACACCCCGACCGGCGAAACCGGCGGTATCTTCTCGGCAAATGACCGACACGTCCGTCTCCGGCCGTCGGATCCTGCTCGGTGTTTCCGGTGGTGTCGCCGCCTACAAGAGCGTTTATCTGGCCCGTCGACTGGGCGACGCCGGGGCTGAAGTCCGAGTGGTTATGACCGAGACTGCCACTCAGTTCGTGGGTACGCAGACCTTCGCTGCTGTCACTGGGGTGGAACCGGTCGTGTCATTGTTCGATGACGCTCGATCTGTGAGCCCCCACACTGATCTGGCCCGATGGCCCGAGTTGGTGGTGGTGGCACCGGCCACCGCCGCAACCCTGTCACGTCTGGCGCACGGTCTGAGTGAAGATGCCCTTTCGGCCACCCTCCTTGCCACTACGGCTCCGATTGTCCTGGCACCGGCGATGCACACCGAGATGTGGGATCATCCGGCGACGCAACGCTCTGTGTCTCTCCTGGTAGCCGACGGCCACGAATTGGTGGGTCCCGACGAGGGACATCTGGCAGGTGGTGACGTCGGTGCCGGTCGCATGGTTGAGCCCGAACAGATAGTCGCCGCCATCGAACAGTCCCTTGCCGCCGGGTTTGATCTAGCCGGTGTTGATGTCCTGGTGACCGCTGGGGGGACCAGGGAGGCGATCGATCCGGTCCGCTACTTAGGGAACCGGTCATCGGGAAAGATGGGCCACACGGTGGCAACCGTGGCGGCCCGACGTGGCGCCAACGTGACCCTGGTGACCACCTCCTCTCTACCTGCCCCGGGGTGCGAAGTGGTCAAGGTGGAATCGGCCCAGGAGATGGCGAAAGCCGTGTCGGCGGTTTCGTGTGAAGTCGCGGTGATGGCTGCGGCAGTCGCGGATTTTCGACCGGCGAACGCCTCCGACGACAAGCTCGCCAGGACGGAAGGTCCCCCCAAGATTGTGCTCGAGCCGACTCCTGATATCCTCTCCTCGGTTGTTGCACGCGAGGACCCGCCCCTGGTGGTGGGTTTCGCTGCCGAGACCGGGGGAGTGGAGAGAGCCGTGGAGAAGGCGAAGCGCAAGAAGGTAGATCTCATGGTTTACAACGATGTCACCGCGGCTGGCTCCGGTTTCGGCACCGACACCAACCAGGTGGTCTTCATCGACGCTGATGGGGGCACCAGACCACAAGAGCTCATGTCAAAAACCGAAGTCGCCCAGATGTTGTGGACTGACGTTCACCACATGTTGGTCCAGGATTAAGGTGCTACGTCAATGATTACTACCTACTTTTCATCGGAATCCGTCACCGAGGGTCACCCTGACAAGGTCGCCGATGCCATATCAGACGCCGTTCTCGACGCTGTGCTCACGGAAGATGACCGTGGCAAGGTTGCCGCCGAGACGCTTGTAACCACCAAACGTGCCATCGTCGCCGGGGAGGTCCACACCGATAGCTCCCGATTCGGTAACGACGAACTGGGCAAGACCATTGACGAGATCGTCAGGACCACCGTCGACGGTCTCGGATACAACTTCGGGAACTTCGCCGCCGAGTCGATCGACGTCGACGTGCTGATCCATCCTCAGAGTGTCGAGATCCGCGATGGTGTGGAGAGGGGCGACGACCCCAAGATGTTGGGTGCCGGCGACCAAGGCATCATGTTCGGCTACGCCGTCGACCACACCGATGAGTTGATGCCGCTTCCTATCCAGCTTGCCCATCGGATGGCGGAGCGCCTCGCCACGGTACGGAAGATAGGATTGCTCCCATATCTACGTCCCGATGGGAAGACCCAGGTGACGGTGCGTTTCGAGGATGATCAGCCGGTCGCCATCACCGATGTTCTGATCTCCACCCAGCACATCGAAGAGATGTCCCAGGATGAGATGCGGGGCGATGTGCTGGAACAGGTTGTCCACCACGTACTACCCGCCGACATGCTGGCACCGGATCATCGCTTCCTCTTCAATCCCAGCGGGAGTTTTGTATCGGGTGGCCCCCATGCCGACGCCGGGGTGACCGGACGAAAGATCATCGTCGACACCTATGGAGGCTATGCCCGCCATGGGGGTGGGGCGTTCAGTGGTAAGGATCCCTCCAAGGTCGACCGCTCTGCCGCCTACGGAGCGCGCTGGGCGGCCAAGAACGTCGTCGCCGCAGGGTTGGCAACCGAGTGTGAGGTGCAGCTCGCCTACGCCATCGGTGACCCCGAACCATTCTCGGTGCGGGTAGAAACCTTCGGATCAGCTCTGGTCGACCCCGACAAGATCGTCACGGCGGTCAAAGAGGTTTTCGATTTTCGACCGGGGATGATCATCGAGGACCTCGGTCTTCGAGCTCCCATCTACCAGCCCACCACCGCCTATGGCCATTTCGGGCGGGCCGGTTTCCCCTGGGAGGAGACAAACCGTGCCGAGGCACTCCGCTCCGTAGCCAACGCCTAAGGGGCCTAAATCCGGTGTCCCCAGCACGGGTGGTACCGGCCGTTCCGTCCTTCTCGGTCGATAGCGGATTTCTATACGAGGTTCCTCACCACCTAAACGTCACCGTGGGCTCGCTGGTGAGAGTCCCGCTCGGCGGGCGTCGGGTCCGCGGATATGTGGTCGGACATGCCGAAGAGGCAAAGGGACCCCTCAAGCCGATAGCAGGGGTCTCGGGGGATCTACCAGTCTTCGACGAGCCTCTACTCGGAGTTCTACGTTGGGTGTCCGATCACTATGTGGCCCCGCTGTCCGTTGTCCTCGAGAAGTCGGCACCACCAAACAACCCGATCCTCTCGGGTCCGCCAGACGAGCAACCGGCATCCTCTAGAGCGGTCAAAGCATCGGCACCACCTCTGGCCCTCGTGCAACGCTGGGGTGTTGGCAACTGGGTGGCTGGTGTCAGGAACACGTTGAAGTCCGGTCGCTCCTCGATGGTGGTGGTGGCGACGGTGACCGAGGCCAATCAGGTGAGTTCTCGGCTGGAGACGGAAACGGAGTCCGAAGTCCTGTTGTTGACGGGGGACACCCCCGATGCCGACGCCACCCGCATATGGATGCTGGCAGCCACCAAGCCGGGTGTGGTCCTGGTGGGCACCCCCAGAGTGGTTCTCTGGCCAGTGGCACGTTTGGGATCGATCGTTGTGATCGAGGAGGCCCGCCGGGCCATGAAGGAGCGCCAGACCCCCACCATCCATGTTCGTGAGGTCGTCCTTCAGCGAGCGAAGGCACATGGTGCTCGAGCAGTCTTCGTCGGGCCAACACCGAGTGTGGAGCTAGCTGGCGCCGACGCCGAGCTGCAAGTGCGGGAGGGGCGGGTATGGCCCCCCGTCGAGATCATCGATCGTTCCGAAGAAGCACCTGGAGGCCCCCTGATCACAGAACGAGCCCAGATATCGATACGTCGTGTATTGGCTCGTGAGGGACGAGTGCTCGTCTTCACCCATAGGAGGGGTTATGCGGCCGCCACCCGATGCGTCGCCTGTGGAACCCTGCGACGATGCCCCAGCTGTGGCTCCCGACCCGGCCCGGGGGAGAGCTGCGAACGATGTGGGGCGGCACTGGGTGGATGCGTGCAATGTGGTGGTCGACGATTTGAGGCTTTGGGTGCCGGTGTGGGACGGGTGAACCAGGAGTTGTCCCGCGTCTTGGGGGATGACGCAGACGATGACGGCAAGGTCCAGATCGTGACCGAAAGAGACCTTCCCACTGTTGAGGCGGTGGATCTGGCGATAGCGGTAGATCTGGACGGTCTCCTCTATGCACCCCACTTCCGGGCGGCCGAGGAGGCACTCCGAGTCATGGTCCGGGTGGCGGGAAGGCTGCGACAGAGCGGCTCGCGTCTCATGATCCAGACCACCAGCCCCGAACACCCAGTATCTCTTGCCCTTACCAAGGGTGATCCAGTCGACTTTCTCCGACATGAGATGGAGACGCGGAGGGAGGCCGGCTATCCACCTGTCGGAGATCTGGTGGTGTTGGAGATACGGGGCGATGAGATCGATCCGAGCAGCGTCGACGAGGAACTGCGTGCCCTCAGCGGGGAGATGATGATCATGGGCCCTGCCGTACGGGACGAGGGTGCCAGGTGGCTGGTACAGGGAGACAACCTCCAGCCACTACTAAAAGACCTGCGGAACCTCATCCAGCAATGGCGCGACCGCGGCATGGTGGTGAGGGTGGACGTCGATCCCATCGATCTCTGATATCGCCTTGGCTTGATTGGCGACAACGTCCCGGATATGATTGTTCGTGGAGTGAGGCTCCGAGCGGGAGCCGACTAGTAAACGACGATCGTCCGGTCACTGATCGGACAGGGAGTGGTACAACAAAATGGGAGTGGGGATTCCCGACCCGACCTTGGGTCAACACACGTACTTGCGTCAACGCAGTTCTATCGCGATGCCTGCGCGTCGCCCTATCGGCTGGTTTCTAGCATTTGGTCTTCTGGTCGTGATGTTCCTGGTGATTCCTGGGCATGCGTCGGCAGACCCGGTCGCCGAACAACCCGGCTTCTACGTCGAGGACGTCTTCGGCGGTTACCAGCCGGAGAGTTCCATCACGGCGATTCGTTTCGCACCCGACGGTCGCGCCTTCGTCGCCGAGCGAAGGGGACGGATCCTGGTATTCGACAGTATCTCCGACACCACCCCGGATGTGATCGACCTCACCAACCAAGTCCATGGCTTCTGGGATCGCGGGTTGTTAGGCCTGGCTGTCGACCCCGATTTCCCCGCGGAGCCATGGATCTATGTGTTTTACACGCGGGACGGTTCCTGGCAGGGTCAGATCTGGGGTGACCTCATCAGTGGGAACGACTCGTGTCCTGACCCTCCCGGGCAGACAGCCGACGGATGCGTTGTGATGGGGCGTCTGTCTCGGATGACGATCGACGCCAACAATAACGAGGGGCCGGAGCAACCGATTCTCGACGGCAAGTGGTGCTTCCAATTCCCCTCCCACTCCGCCGATGACCTGGTGTTTGGTCCGGACGGGATGCTGTATGTCTCCGCTGGTGACGGAGCCAGCTTTGGCCCCGTGGACTATGGACAACATGGTGGTACCCAAGGATCGCCTCCGGTGGTCCCACAGAATCCGTGTGCGGATCCATTCGATCCCGAGGCCGAAGATCCTGCGGTCACAGGTGAGGGCGGAATGCTCCGGAGTCAGGATATTCGTACCAGCGGTGATCCTCTCGGATACAACGGCGCCGTCGTCCTCATCGCGCCCGAAACCGGTGATGCCCAAATGCTCGCCCACGGGCTCCGCAACCCCTATCGGATGGCTTTCGGACCCGATGGCGCCCTTTTCGTCGGTGATGTCGGCTGGGGTATCTGGGAGGAG
>WHTL01000043.1 GCA_009377735.1 Acidimicrobiia bacterium | reverse complement strand
TGGACGCCCGTGACGCCGCCGTCGATACTCGGCGGTTCGTCGTCGTCTAGGTGACTCGTGTCCAATTCGGGGTCTATCCGGGAAAGTTCGGGTACTGAATGCGTTGATGATAATGACCGACGAGGGCATCTAGGAACGCTCTCTTGATGGTCGTCATTTGTGCCATGGTCAGGGGAGCCTCGCTGAGCTGGCCGTCGTTGACCTTCTCGTCAACGATCCGGGTGATCAACTTCTCGATGGCATGAGGCGCCGGCTCCTCGTCCTGGAACACCGCACGGCACGATGCCTCCACCGAGTCGGCGAGCATGAGAATGGCAGTTTCCTCCGTACGGGGCTTATGACCAGCATGTCTGAAGTCGATTGGATCGACTTCTTCGCCCTCCTCTTCCCGTGCCTCCTCGTAGAAGTATCTCATGATGGCGTCTCCGTGGTGGCTGAGGATGCCATCGACCACCTCCGATGGGATCCCGTACTTCCTCGCCAGCCGAACGCCGTCGGTCACATGAGACCGGACCACAGCCGCCGACTCCCGCGGGGAGAGTTCGTCGTGGGGATTGGTGATCCCGAATTGGTTCTCGATGAAATAGATCGGCTGCTCCGTCTTCCCTAGATCGTGGTAATACGCCATGGCGCGGGCGAGAAGCGGATTGGCGTCGATGGAGCGTGCAGCAGCGTCGGCGAGGGTTCCAACCATGAGCGAGTGGTTGAAGGTGCCGAATGCCTTCTCCTGGAGGAGTTGGAGGGCCTCATGATTGCGATCGGTCAGATCGAGAAGCCCCATGGTGGTGGTGACGTCGAAGGCACCCTCGAGGTACTGGATGAGGGAGAATCCGACAAGTGTGACCAGGACCGAGATTCCCGTTGCCCAGGCAGCGTCGACAGCGACCGTCATGTAAATCGGCTCGGGCGGGGCCGAGTGGAAGAACCAGGAGGTTGCGGCTGCCACACCACCGGAGGCGAGAGAGGCGTAGACCACGGCGGAGCGTATCGAGTTCCGGGTGGAAACCGCCGAAACGAAGCCGATGGGTATAAGGGTGGCGAGCACTCCGTAGACGACGATACCGGGGTCCCGTGTTCCAGCCGCGGTGAGTATCCCCATGGCAATCGCCATGAGCACGCCTATGCGGCTATCGAACAGGATGGCGGTGAGGAAACCGAAGGCGACCGCCGGGAGTATGTAACCGCTCGCTTGGGGGGCCAGGGCCGACGTGAGCCGTATCGAAGCTGCCATCAGCACAATGAGAAGACCGAGGAGGGCGACCATCCTGGACCGACTCCAGAAATCGGGACGCCATCGGGACAGATAGAAGCCGAGCGTTGCCACAAGGACGGCGATCACCGCGAACAGCCCACCACGCACCTGGTTCCGCTGCAGGATGTCACCTGTTTCGGTCACGGCCTGGGCCATCTGCTGGGTGATCGTCTGGCCCTGCCGCACGATGATCTCATTGGCCTGATAACGGGTGGTGTACTCCTCCGGTGACACTGCCTCGGCTGCAATATCCCGTAGTTCTTCGGTTTCAGCCTCGTTCACGGTCATGTTGGGAACGAGATAGGCGGCGACGACATCTCCTGCTGCGTCGTTGACGGCGGTATTGAACTCACCGTCGATCAGTGCAGTTGGGGGGTTGGCTGCCAATTCGGCGATCGCATCGTCAATCTCGTCCTGGAGGATTCCGCCTCGGAACTCCTCATCGAGACGCCCGATCACTGCATTCTGAACCTGTTGCAGTTGCGACTCCCCGCCGACCGCCATCCGCCTCACATCGTCAGAAGCAATCTGGACCAGGACCTCAAGGGAGGATTCCTGTATCGACGAAGACGTCTGGGAGAGTAGGGCGACCGCATCATTCGGAGGTAAGAGGGCCGGGGCGAGTGCGATGGGATCCAGATCACAGGTGGCACCGGACGCACAGGAGATCCTGAACTCGGGACCACCGCTCACCGTGAAGCCGTCAGGAACCGCCGACCCCGAAACGCGAATAATGGTCTCCCCGGGCGTCACATCCTCGAGCATGAAGCCGCCGTCGGCCACTGTGGTGGTCCGATACTCCTTCCCGTCAGCATCTGTGGCGAGGATTGGAACGAACTCGGCGACCACATCCTCGACATCCCCAGAACCGAGGTCGGTTGTGAACCGTCCATTGTCGTCAAGGTCGAGGTAAACGGACCCTGAAATCGTGGCACCCTCTGGTTCCTGCTGTCCTTGTTGTTCTTGTTGTTCTTGTTGTTGCTGGGGTTGGTTCTGGTTGCGGGCGTCGACGGCTAGTTGATCCTCGGGGCTATCCCCTTCCCCACCATCCCGCGCTGCCGCCCCGTCTGCCGCCCCGTCAGTCGTCGTCGTCTCCGTCCTCGTCGTCTCCGGTGCGGTGGTGACGGTCGGTTCTGGGCCCACAGTGAGGCTGGGCGATACCGGGTCTGTGGTTGTCACCTCACTCTCGTCCACGACGGCGTCGGCAACGTCTGAGAAGAAGTCGGCGGCGTTCTGTGTTGCCGCCGAGCCCGCCTCATTCTGCCGCTCGGTGACAGGCTCGACATTCTCACGTGCCCGTGTCATCGCCTCCTCATATGCGGCCTGATTTCGCACATCCGCCGACGTCTGCGCGGTGTAGTCCTGTTGCGCCACGGCACCAGGCTGCAGATTCGGCGTTGTCGACTGGGTGCCAACCGATAGCAACGCCCACGAGGCAAGGGCGGTCGCCAGGTACACGATAACCCGGAAGACGTTGCGTCTTGTCATGTACTCGACTCGTGCGCAGCATAGGCGTCGACGATGGAGGCGACTATGCGATGCCGCACCACGTCACGAGCGCCCAATCGCACGAAGGAGACTCCATCGATACCGCTGAGAATCGACTCGACGATGACCAGACCTGAAGAGCGGCCATCGGGGAGATCCGTCTGGGTTACGTCGCCGGTAATCACCATCTTCGAGTTGAACCCGAGCCGGGTGAGGAACATTTTCATCTGCTCGGGTGTGGTGTTCTGTGCTTCGTCGAGAATCACGAAGGCATCGTTGAGTGTCCTGCCGCGCATATAGGCAAGAGGTGCGATCTCGATCATCCCCCGGTCGGAGAGTTTGGTGGTCTCCTCGGGCCCGAGCATGTCCCAGAGCGCGTCGTAGAGGGGGCGAAGATAGGGGTCGACCTTGGCGGTGAGATCACCGGGGAGGAAGCCGAGACGCTCCCCAGCCTCCACGGCAGGGCGGGTGAGGACGATCCGACGCACCGATCCCGAGAGAAGTGCCTCCACCGCGGCGGCCATCGCCAGATAGGTCTTTCCGGTACCGGCCGGACCGATCCCAAAGGTCAGGGTGTTTTCCTTGATTGCTGCAAGGTAGGTGTGCTGACCCTTGGTCTTGGGTCGCACCAGTTTCCCCCTGCCAACGGTGACACCATCGGTGAGGATGTCGGCGGGCTTATCGACGTTCTCGTCGACCATACCCACGACCCGCTCGATCCGATCATGGTCGAGACTCTCCCCCTCCTGTACCAGTATCAGAAGCTCCTCGATCACCTTTTCGGCGCGACGAACCGCATCTGCCGTCCCCTCGAGAGCGATGACGTTGCCCCTCACTACGAAGGTGACATCGTCAAAAATTCCCTCGATAAGACGGAGATGACGGTCGGTGTCTCCCAGCAACTCTCTCATGAGGTGATTGCTGGCAACACGAAGATCTGATTCAACAATGGGAGGGGTCACAAAACCTTTCAAACCGGGAATTCCTAGAGGGTTCAGCAGATATGAACGGCCGCCGCGGCGATCGTCCCGGTGGTTTGCGTCGTCGTCCTTCTATCCGCAAGACCCCCATTGTACGCCACCGGACGCCAGAAATCAGCAACTACTCAGGTCTTGGTGCCGTCACCGCCACCGCGGCCACGACAGCGGCCGTTTCCACCCTCAGCACGGTGGGACCCAGATCAAGCAGACGATGTCCGATGACCTCGTCTTCGTCGAACCCACCTTCCGGACCGATGGCGATTGTGCCCCCGTCGTACTGGCCGGGGGACTCCCCACCGGGGTGGGCTAGCCAGACGGGGTCGATATCTCCGAGACGGATGGGTTCGGCTCGGCATTCCATCGCCCATGCCCCCCTGCTTTGTTCCACCCCGGCCCGTACCCAAGCATCCAGCTTCTTTTGAAGGGGCGGGCGCCCCTCGCCGAAGCTGGTGCTGAGGAAGCTGAGTGTTGGCACGCCCAACTCGGTGAGCTTCTCAACGGCAAACCGCAGTCGGTGGCGCTCCTTGGGAGGCGACATAGCAATCGAAGGTCGGGACGGCCGGGCCACGGAATGCTCCTGCCCCCGCACCACCGCGCCGTCTCGATGGGTGCCAGTCCCTATCGTTCCCTGACCGTCCGTGTAGCTGATGGCGTCTCCGGGACCGACTCTAAGGACCCTTTCCAGATGTCGCATCTGGTCCGGCGCCAACGCAATGTCCGAACCCCGCCAGGGTGGGCCGACCAAGAGGTGTGGGATGTGTCCGTTCAACGACCGAAGAAACGCCGCCGTGCCGGTTCGGCGGGATTCTCTCCGATCAACTCGGCGAAAGCCCTCAAAGCCTCGGTCTGGTCCTCGTCGAGATCGGAGGGCACCCGGACCTGCACCACCACGATGAGGTCACCCCGCCCCCTTCTCCCAAGGATGGCGGTTCCCTGTCCGGGGAGGCGAAACCGCTCGCCGGGCTGCGTGCCGGGCGGAAGATCGAGCGACTCGGTACCCCCGTCGAGGAGTGGGATTTCCACCTGATTACCGAGGGTTGCCTCGGCGATCCCGATGGTCACTGCGTGGATGACATCCGACCCCTGACGTTCGAAGCGCTCGTCCTGGCTCACGACGATATCCACAAAGAGGTCACCGTTCGGCGCCCGGAACGAGCCTGCCTCACCGGACCCGGTGAGCCGGAGACGGGTGCCGGTCACGATGCCTGCGGGGATTTCGACCCGCACATTCCGATCATGCTGATAGCGGCCCCTTCCTTCACATTTGGTGCATGGCTCAGTGACAAGACTGCCCTCGCCCCGACAGGTAGGACAAGGTTGGACCGACATCATCGTTCCCAAGAAGGAGCGGCGTGCCGTCTGGACTTGACCTACGCCATCACAGGTACCACAGGTCACCCGGGAGACACCGGGGGCAGTCCCTTCACCGTTACAGACGTCACAGGTCACATCGCCGCGGAAACTGACCTCCGTCTCCTCCCCGAATGCAGCACCGGCGAGGTCTATCTCCACACTGACCAGGACGTCGCGCCCCGGCGGTGGACCACCGCGGGTTGCAGTCCCGAACGGGCTGGCATCCCCGAACACCGAGCGGATCAGGTCCTCGAAACCCCCCATCGAACCGAACAGATCATCCATGTCGATGGTGTCGCCGCGGTCGTATCGGGCACGTCTCTCCGAATCGGACAGCACCTCGTAGGCTTCGGCAAGCTCGCGAAACCGCTGCTCTGCCGTGGGGTCATTGGGATTGGCATCGGGATGTGTCTGGCGCGCCTTGGAACGGAATGCCCGCTTGATCTCGGTGACGGATGCGTCGCGTTCCACGCCAAGGACGGCGTAATAGTCGGTGGCCACGTCTCTAGATTAGAGGTCCACCAAAGAATCCGTGATTCGGCCAAGTCTGTCTCCTCCCCCTCCGGGGGAGGGAACGGTGGCCCCCAAAAAAGTTAGGAGGTTATGCGGCCTCCGAGCTCGCGGGAGATCTCTTCAACGGCGGAGATCACGCTGCGGTAGTCCATCCGCATCGGGCCGATCACACCCAATGTGCCCGAGGTGCGGCCCGACTCGTATCCAGCGGACACCACAGCCATATCGACATCCTCCAGCGGCAGTTCCTCACCGATCCGTATCGATGTCCCCTCCTCGGGCGCCACCAGATCGAGGATCACGGCCTCGCGCTCCAACACATCCAGCACCCGTTGCACCGTATCGAGGTTGTCCCATAAGGCGGCCATCTGTCGGGTTCCACCGAGATAGATCTCGGACTCCGCTGACGCCACCTCGTCGACGACAGAGAGCGCCGATCGAACCGCCAGCTGGGTGGGAACGGGCGCGGAACCGAGTCGCTCCTCGGGCAGCTCCAGGGTTCTGCCCAGCCTGCTACCGACCAGTTGGGGGACTATGAGACGCTCTGCCTCCTCCAGCTCCGCCGGTGTGATGGGATCCTCCAGATGCGTCCGCTGCTGGATGACCCTCCCCGCCTCGGTTACCACCATGGTCAGGATCTGATCCTCGGCTAGCTGCACCAGATGTAATGCCTTGACCTCCTCGCCGCTGAATCCGGGGGCAACTACCACCGATGGCATTGAGGTGACATCGGAGAGCAACTCAGTGGTCTCCTTGAGGAGTTTGGCGAGTTCGACCTGAACGGAGTCGAAGAATCCCGAGATTCGGCCCAGGGTCTCCTTGCCGAGCGGTCGCGGCGCAAGATGATCCACGTAGTACCGATAGGCGGCCGCAGTTGGAATCCGACCGGCAGAGGTATGGGGTTGCACAGCCAGACCGTCCCGCTCCAGTGCCACCAAATCGCCTCGGATCGTCGCCGAGGACACAGTGAGGTTGGACCGTTCCAGGATCACAGCAGAGCTAACGGGGGCACCGGTGAGGATGTGCTCCTCGACCAGCACTCGGATCACCTCTGAGCGGCGTTCATCGCTCATGGCTTTCAGGTTACTCGGCTGTGAACCGTCCCGGATGGCGGGTCCATGTCGAGGACAACCCGCTCCACCATGTCGGTGAGGAGGGGACGGGTCACCAAGAGACGCCCTTCCACCAGGTCTACCACCCCGGCTGCGACCAGACGAGCACCCTCCGCCGAGGTGAGGAGGGCATCGACACCGGGGCCGTGGGCGACGCCGGTTGCCCGACGCATACCGAGGAAGATTCGCTCAAGCTCGGCATCCCAGCCATCGATCTGTTCCTTCCCAGCCACCGGAGACCGCACCCCTTCGATCGCATCCAGATAGGCATCGAGCCGTCGGTAGTTACGGCTCCGCTCCCCGTCGACAAACCGACGGGCTCCGTTGCCGTAGGCCAGATACTCGCCCTGCGCCCACACGGCCAAGTTGTAGAGGCACTCGCTACCCGGTTCCGACCAATTGGAGACCTCATAGCGGTCGAGACCAAACTCCGGGGCAAGGGATTCCGCCAACTCCCACATGTCGGCCTGAATGTCTCCGTCTGGCGCCGGTGCACCACGTTTCACCGCACGACTGAACGGGGTGCCCTGCTCCACGGTGAGGGCGTAACACGAGAGGTGATCGATCCCGAGGTCGAGGGCACCCCTAAGACTGGTCTCCCAGTGGTCGAGGCCTCCCCCATCGGGTGAGCCTATGGGGCTCCCGAAGATGAGATCCACGCTGACCCGCTCGAACCCACTGTTACGGGCCGCCCGCACCGCCGTTGTAACTTCCCGAGGGCCGTGTCGTCTTCCCAAGAAGACCAGTTCGGAGTTGTTGAGACTCTGTGCCCCGAACGAGACGCGGTTCGCCCCGGCTGCCCGAAACCCATTGGAGACGGCGGGCTCCCAGTCCTCAGGGTTCGCCTCCATGGACACCTCGGCAGCCGATTCGATCCCCACCACATCCTGCAGGGCCGCCAGGATCTCACCGAGCCGGTCAGGCGGGATGTGACTGGGTGTCCCCCCGCCGATGTAAACGGCGCCCAGGGTGCGCCACGGTCCAGCCCGACGGATCTCGGATACAACGGCCGACACATATCGGTCGATGAGATCGTCCGCCCCGGCAACAACCGCAAAGTCGCAGTATGGGCAAACCCGTGAGCAGAAGGGGATGTGGATGTACGCGGACGGTACCGGCTGATCGAACCTCTTTAGGGGGGTCGGGGGCGAGTAGGTCACCGGTGTGGAAACTCAGTCCTCGACGGTGAGGGCGGCCACGAAAGCCTCTTGTGGGATCTCGACCGATCCCACCATCTTCATTCGCTTCTTCCCCTCCTTCTGTCTGGCGAGAAGCTTCTTCTTCCTCGTGATATCGCCTCCGTAGCACTTGGCGAGAACGTCCTTGCGCTTCGCCTTGACGGTCTGACGGGCGATGATACGACCCCCGATTGCAGCCTGGATGGGAATGTCGAAAAGCTGACGAGGAATGAGATCTTTGAGGCGGCCCACCATTCGGGTCCCGTAGTCGTACGCCTTGTCACGATGAACGATGGCGCCGAAGGCGTCCACCGGCTCTCCGTTGAGGAGGACATCGACCTTCACCAGATCCGACTCCTGGTAGTCGGCCGGCTCATAGTCGAGGGATCCGTACCCCCTGGTGCGGGACTTGAGGGTGTCAAAGAAGTCGAAGGCTATCTCGGCCAAGGGCAGTCGGTAGGTCATTTCCACCCGTTCCGGGGTGAGATAGTTGATCTCACCACCCGTTCCCCGCCGTGAGATAGCCAGGTCCATGATGGGGCCGATGTACTCCGCGGGGGCAAGGATCATGGCCTGGACGTAGGGTTCCTCGATGGTGTCCAACTGGGCTGGATCCGGCAGATCCTGCGGCGAGCGCACCTCAACGACTGAGCCATCGGTGCGATGGACCTGATAAGCCACGGAGGGGGCGGTGGTCACCAGATCGAGGTCATACTCCCGCTCCAGCCGCTCCCGGACGATCTCCATATGGAGCAGCCCGAGGAAGCCACAACGAAACCCGAAGCCGAGGGCCGAGGAGGTCTCCGGTTCGAAGACGAGGGATGCGTCGTTGAGGCTGAGCTTGTCCAATGCCTCTCGCAGATCCTCGAAATCGCCGCCATCCGTTGGGAACAATCCGCTGAAAACCATGGGCTTGGGTTCGGCGTATCCGGGTAGTGCGGTGGGTGCCGGATCGGCCGCCGAGGTGACGGTGTCACCCACCTTGATGCGGTCTATCTCCTTAGCTCCCGTGATGAGATATCCAACGTCTCCCGGCCCCATGCGGGGCACCGAGTTGGCGCGGGGTGTGAGAAACCCGATCTCGGCCGCTTCGTGGGTCTCACCGACGGCCATGAAGCGGACACCTTCACCGGCGGTCAGGGAACCATCCATGATTCGGATGTGGCAAACGACACCACGGTAAGCGTCGTAGTAGCTGTCGAAGACCAGCGCTCTCAGCGGGGAATCGGGGTCGCCCGAGGGGGCCGGCACATCACGCACGAGACGGCCAAGCAACTCCTCCACTCCCTCACCGGTCTTGGCCGAAATCCGGACAACGTCATCGGGATCGCCTCCCAAGATCCCGGTTACCTCGGCAGCAGAACTCTCGACATCGGCAGCGGGGAGATCGATCTTGTTGAGACCAGGAATCACCTCCAACCCGGCTCCGATCGCCATGTAGGCATTTGCAAGGGTCTGGGCCTGGGCGCCCTGGGCGGCATCGACCAACAGGAGGGCGCCCTCGCAGGCGGCCAGGGATCTCGACACCTCGTAGGAGAAGTCGACGTGTCCCGGCGTGTCGATCAGGTTGAGGATGTAGTCATTGCCGTCGGACGCCGTGTAGGAGAGACGGACCGACTGCGCCTTGATGGTGATGCCACGCTCCCTCTCCAGATCCATGGTGTCGAGCACCTGATCACGCATCTCACGTTCGGTGATTGCCCCGGTGCGCTCCATGATTCGGTCGGCCAACGTCGACTTGCCGTGGTCGATATGGGCGATGATGGAGAAGTTTCGGATGCGCGCTTGATCGGTCAATGGGGTCCCGGCGGGGATCGGTGGGAATCCGCATTGTACCGGCTGGCTGGAGGGTGGTAACATTGCCCCACCGAGGGCACTCTACGTTCTCCGCGTGTGCCCAACAGTCGACTTTCAGCCCTTTCAGGAGTCCAAGGTAGCAATGGCCAACATCAAATCCCAGATAAAGAGAAACCGTCAGAACGAGCGGCTTCGAGCGAGGAACAAGGGAATCCGTAGCGAGCTCAAGACGCGAATCGCTGCGGTTGTCACCGCTCATGAGGCCGGTGAGGACACCACCGAGTTGATCCGCCTCGCGCAAAAGGACATCGACCAGGCCGAGGCCAAGGGCGTCATCAAGCCCAACAACGCCGCCCGCAAGAAGTCACGTCTCCAAACCCGTCTCAACGCCTGACCCTGGCGGAGTCAGGACTCGGGGCATTGATCTGATCGATATCCCGTCACGAGACCGCGTGATCGCGGGTTTCCGCGATCGTTACGGAACCTTCCCTCGGCTCATGGTCCGAGCACCCGGACGGGTCAACCTAATCGGCGAGCACACCGATTACTCACTCTTGCCGGTGCTGCCTTTCGCAATCGACAGAGAGGTCCTTATCGCGATAGGACCGGGCGACTCAGAAATGGAAGTCGACTCCCTATCCTCTCCGGCTCCCGCCCGCTTCACCGGCGTGGACGATTCCGCCATCCAAGGGTGGCACCGTTATGTTCTGGCGGCTCTCCGGGTCATTGACATAGTGCCCCCGGTTCGGATCCTCATCGGTGGAGATCTTCCGTCAGCCGGTGGGTTGTCGTCCTCATCGGCTCTCACGATGGGGTTGATCAGCGCACTCTTTCTCGCCCAGGATGTCGAGTTACCACCCCGTCCCCTCGGCGACCTTACAACGACGGCGGAGCGCTCCATGGGGGTGGAGGGGGGTCAGATGGACCAACTCGTGATCGCCCTGGCGATCGAAGGCCACGCCCTCCGCATCGACTTCGACCCGATCGAGACCCGAACCATCCCACTCCCCGACGATCTGGCGGCGGTTGTCGCCTACTCAGGGGAGCCGGCACCAAAGGCGGGCGCCGTCAACGACCTATACAACACCAGGGTCGTCGCCGCCCGGGCCGGTGCCTGTTTGATGGCTAAGGCCGCCGAACTGGATCCCGGTGACCCACCTTCCCTGTCGCGGGTACGGTCCATCCCGACCAGCGAGGTGGAGCTCTCCGCGGAATCAACCGCCGCGGAGGTAGCCACCTTGACAGGTTGTGAAGTGGGGTCGATCACTCGTTTGACTCTCCACGCTTTCCCGGCCGACGCACCACTCCCCATCAGCCGTGTCGTGAACCACATTCTCGCCGAGGCGGATCGCGTCGACGCAACCGAACAGGCTCTCGAGCAGAGGTCATTCGATACCCTCGGCCACCTCCTCGATCAGTCCCACACCTCGCTGCAGTCGTTCGGTGCCAGCACCACCTCCCTGGACAGGGTCACCGAGCTCATGAGGTCAGCCGGCGCATACGGTGCTCGGCTAACCGGCGCCGGCTTCGGGGGATACGCCCTCTGTGTATGCCCACCTGCCAAGGTGAGCTCAATCCTGACAAGACTCGCCGACCATCAATTCGAACCAAGTTTCAAGGTCCAAGCAGTCTCAGGTGCCAGTGTCATCGAGCTCTGATTTGTGGGGGGCCGATCTTTTGCGTCGCTTCGCTCGCAAAGTGAAGCCCCCCACACCCCCCGAGCATTCTTCAGTGATCGCGCAAAGATCGTCTCGCGGAGGTGATCCCTTGACCCGACAGCTCTGCCGTCGGCCCACTCCCCCCCCATTCGAGGGAGGAGAACTGTGAAGGAGATCTTTTAAAGGGACTTCTTGGATCCGGGTGAGACTGTCCCACCCGAGGCATCGGGGCTCCCCACGAACTGGCCACGACCAGTATCAAGGCCGGTGGCACCATCTCAAACCTGAACGGCGAGATAATGACCAAGGGCGGTTACACGGCTACGGGAAACCTCAATCGCGAGCACACCAAACCCGACGATCACCCGTCGACACAGACAGACGCCGAGTCGAGGAGATGAGGTCGGACGGCCCCGACCACGCGAGACGTAGGGAAGAGGCAGCCGTAGGGGGTCTGGGGGACGGAGTCCCTCAGACAAGAGAGCCCCTCAGACAAGAGAGTCCCCCCGGGAATTGGCAATCCCGCTAGAGCCAGCGGCAGAGGGCAACGGTGAGCCGTTCCATGGTGACGGTGTGGAGTTCTTCAGGGGCGCCTTTCAGCGTTCGCTCGGCTCGGAGGATTGCATCCTGGGCACGGCTTAGGGTGGAATCGGGCGTCTTGCCCCGGGTCCGCCACAGAGTTTCCGCCCACTTCGGGTTGCCCTTCACGTCGGCCCACTCCTTGAAGGTTTCTTTGTCGGGAGCCGTCGAAGCCAGGACGCGACGTCTCACCTCGTTGTCGTACATCGCCAGCACCACCAATGGGTGACCATGGACGAGGAAGTCAGAGAGACGCCGCAACGATTCGCCCACCTTGCCGGCCCCAACGGCGCTGGTCAGATAGAATAGGTGCTCTTCCGGCCGGTTCTTAAAGTGGGAAATGATGAGCTCGGCGGTGATGGGACCACTCTGTTCCCGCAATTGGTCGAGGGCAGTCGACATGGCGGCAATATCAGTACCGAAACGCTGGATCATCGCCTTCTCGGCGCCAGGCTCGAAGTGAATGTCGCGCTTTCGGATTTCGCTGTTGAGCCATCTGATCGCCTGGGAGTCCCACATCTTTGACACCGTGGTGGTTTCTGCCTCCTTGAGGAATCCCGACAGCGGGGCGGGAACCGACCCCTCCGATAGCACTACCACCGACACTGATTCCTGATCGCGGTGTTTGATAAGCTCGGTGACGATTTCGGCTTCGGTCTTCTGCAGGTTGTTGGCGTCGACAAGGAAAAGTGCCTGCTTATCGCCGAACAGCGAACCCGACTGGAGCACGGGTACGGCCGGTTGCAGTTCGGCACGCAGCTCCCCCGAGCCCTCCTCTCCGGCGCCTCTCCCCGGAACATCGATACGAACCACCTCGTCGGCACCGCTCTCATCGAGATGTTGTCGGGCGGCAACCATCATCTCTTCTCTCTCGCCGGGACCTGTGTCCGAGGATCGGGGCCCCTTGATCCAAAAGAGTGTGCTCATACGCCGTCAGGGAGGGCGACCTGGGAGGCGCCGTCGATGAGACGTCCCGCAAGTTCGACACCGAGCTGCGCAGGTGCGTCGAAGACGGTGGTGGCCGTGATTCCCGCGAGCGACATCCCTGCAGTGTCGATCGCAACATCGGAGATTCCCGAGCGACGCTGAAAGAAGCTCCGCCTGATCTGCACAGATTGGATCTTGGCGATGGGCACCACAGCGAGACGGTGCCGGAACACCCCGGTGGACACCATGATGTGGTCGGGCCCGACGACATGGCCGAGGAGACGATACCGGCGGCGACCATAAAAGACGGCCAGCAACAGCGCCACCACCAAGTACCCGGCGAAGAGAGAGAAGATCAGCGCCCAGTCCCGAGTCCACCCCACCAACGAGGCAATGACGACGATGGCCGTTCCCACCACCAGTCCCCCCGCAACAAGGATGATCAGGGTACGCAGGATGCCCCTCCTCAAAGACACGGGCGCCGGACCCAGGAGATCCTCCTCAGTGATGTCGATGGGCCAGAGCGCCCCGACCACTCGTTCGGTACCCTCGCCGCGGGCCTCCAATGGGGAGAGCAGGTTGACCTTCATCGTCTGGGCCTGCTCGCCCAAAACATCTGCCGTCTGGATGCGCACCGTCTCGTGCCCGAACAGACCCCTGATCACCGGTCGCACCACCTGCGCCATCTGCACCCGGTCCAAGGCTGCGCCCTTCTCCTCGCGTCGTATGAAGCCTTGTGTCACGTGGAGACGATCACCCCGTTGCTCAGCACGGAAGTCATACACATCGCCACTCCGCATCAGGAGATAAATCACCCCCGCAAATGAGAAGAGCGGCCAACGCTGGTCGGCGAAGACGAGAAGGACGACAACGAGGATCACGATGGTGACCGCTCCAATGAGCGGACCGGTCACCAGGTACCTGACGAATCCCCCTCGTCCCAGCTCAGCTATGACCACACCCCGCGCAGGGCCGGCACTATCGGGGATCTTGTCAGTCTCTTCGACCTCGGGCGTGGAATCGGTGGGAAGCAGGTCGGCCCTAAGGGCCTCAGCCGTTGTCCGTCCCACGAAGGCAAGGGTGATGTCGGTGGGATCGCCCGCAGAGATCTCCACCGTTCGAACGCCGAAGATACGTCCGAGGAGTCCGGTCCCCACTGCCACATTCTGGATCCTGTCCCTGCGGGTGGTCCGCTCGGTCCTGAAGACAACCCCGCGACGGAACTCGATCGAGGTTTCGGTTACCCGGAAGCGGGTGGAGAGATAGCGGGCGATGGCGAGCGCAAAAGCACCCACCGCAACCAAAAGTTCGAAAAGGTCCGATCCCTCCGGGAGCCACGGGAGGGCGTCGATACTCACATTTGGGGCGAAGTCAAAGTCGAAGATGATCACGCCGACGACCGCCCACGCAACCGAGCCCAACTCTTTGAGGACCGTCACCGGATGGAGCTGATGCCAGTTCACAGTTGATGCCAGTGAATCACTAAAGATGTCCCAGTTCGGTCCTGATTTGCTGGGCGACCTCGTCGCTCAGGGCCGGTATCTCCACGTTCGGGCTCCGCATCCCCGCGGTGTGGATAGTCAGCGTGGTGAGTCCGTGACGACGCTGCAATGGTCCCGCCTCGGTGGTCACATTCTGGATCCGGTTGCGCGGGACCAGCATGGTGGAGTGGATGAAGACGCCCTTCTCGACATAGAGACGCTGGGGATCGAGGGACCAACGCCACTGACGGTACCGAATGGCGATAGTGGCGAAGGAGAGGACAGCACCCACCACGATCGCCACGGCCACCGCCGACACTCCCATCCATATCCAACCCGGAGCATCGATCTGTCGAAGGAGATAGGCTCCGCCACCGACGACCAATGCAGAGAGCAAGGCAACCAACGCATATTCCCGCCACAGACTGATTACGGCAGGGTCGAGGGTGCTCAACCGTGCCAAGTCGGTCCTCTGGGCCTCGTCGAGCTCCGGCTCAGGCCGGGGATCGTGGGACGGCTCGTCCTGAACACTCGCGGGCACGTCGGACTTGAAGCGGTCGAAGGGGCTGCGGTCTCCCGCAGGAATCTCACTCAATGGCGATGAGGGGGTCCTCGAATCCCCTGACTGGTCCTCCATCGACATGGATAGAGTCTCCCACAGGGGTGCCGACACCGTTAACGACCGGAGGGTCACAGTTTCCAGCCACCTCCAACCTGAATGGACGACCCGGTCACATAGCGGGCCCCGATTAGAAACTCGATCGCACCGACCAGATCATCAGCGGTTCCGAAACGACCAACTGGGATCCGCTCCACGTCCGGTTTGAGCTCGGAGTTCTCCATCACTCCCGGCATGAGCGAGTTGGCCGTAATCCCGTGGGCGGCTTCGGCTCGTGCAATGGTTTGGGTCAACATCACGATCCCGGTCTTTCCCACGTAGTAGGGGAGGTCGGGCTCGTGTGCGGTCACCCTGTCCGCAGCACAGTCCGAGAGGTTGATGATGGTGGCTCTCGGTGCCGCCCGTAGCAGATCGATGAGGTTCCTCGTGACCCGGAACGTTGCGGAGATTGTGCCCTCGATCTGCAACTGCCACTCCTCATTTGTGTACTCGTCCCACCGATTCCTGATGTATGGGCCGAAGTTGTTGACAAGGACATCGAGGCGCTCATGCTCCGATCCCACTCGCTCTGTCATCTCGTTCGTGGCAGAAGGGTCGGTGAGGTCTGCCGAGACCACGCTGGCGGCTCCACCACGGGCCGTGATCGTCTCGGCGACCCTTTCGGCACCATCGCGGTTGCGGTGATAGTGGATGATGAGGTGCCGACCCGGTTTTGCCAGACCCGTTGCCATTTCGGCGCCAAGACCGGAGGACGCCGCCGTCACCAAGAAGGTCTGGTCAGCGTCCATGCATCTCCGCCAGATCCCTCACCATGTCACTGTCGTGGACCCTGATGACATCGGCGCCGCAGACAATCGCCTGGGAAGCCAGGGCGATGGTGAGGTGGGTCGCCTCCTTGCGGGGAATGGGGATCATCACCGGGTGCCCCAGCTCGCGTAGTCGGGGTGTGGCATCGATGATCTGGGACTGGCGGCGTTCCTTGGAAACCCCATAGTCACCGAATGCTATCCCGATACCCGGATCGAGGATGATGTCCAGAAGTCCCCTCTCTTCGAGGGTGGACGTAGTCTTGCCGAGCGCGGTGACGATCTCCTCGGGTTGTGGCGCCGCCTCCGCTCTCGACGCCCGTGGATCGGTGCCCCGGGAGAACATGACAATGGTGGGTAGATTCGCAGAAACCAGGGCGCCCTCCATCGCCGCGTCGTTGCCGCCGCTGGTGTCGTTGACAAGCGACACACCGAGGTCGGGAGCATGGGCGACGACACAGGGACTCCAGGTGTCCAGTGACACTGGTAGACCCATGGCTACCACCGCCTCGACCACCGGGCGGAGACGTGCCACCTCTTGCTCACAGGTCAGATCCAGGGGCGATCTGGTGGAGCGGGCACCGATGTCGATAAGACCGCATCCCGCCGCGGCGTGACGCTCAGCCACGGATCGCGCCTCGTCAGCCGTGGAGGCGAAAACGTCGTTGTTGGGTGACTCCGGCGAGCAGTTAATCACACCCATCATTACCAGATCTCCGGCCCCGATAACCAAGCCGTTGTCCATCTCGATGGCACGCACGATCCCGATGCTATCCCGAAAACGGTGTTGGGGTGTCCGAGGTGGTCAATCGAGGGGCACGACCACATCACCCTCGAGGTCGGTTCTGCGGATACGGGCGCCACCGTTGCGAAGCGCATCGATCATTTCCGGAGAGGGGTGACCGAAGTCGTTGGGTCCGACGCTGACCACGGCGATGTCGGCGCCGATCGCCTGGAGCCATTCCGGATCCGATGTCGCCGCCCCTTGATGGGGTACCTTGAGAATGTCTGCTTTCAAATCGGGTAGCTCCTCCTGGGCGATCTCCTCGACATCCCCGGTTAGCAGCAGGTCACGGGCACCGGCCTCAACCGCCAGTACTACCGACTGGTCGTTGGGCGAGGCATAACGTCGCTTTGGTGCGATTACCTCGATCCTTATCGACCCCAGTTGCACGACCGTTCCAACGGGCGGCCGACCGTGACGTACCCCGGTGGCTAT
>WHTL01000122.1 GCA_009377735.1 Acidimicrobiia bacterium | reverse complement strand
GATCCTCGCCCGACGGGTCGTCGTCCACCTCCAGCTCTTCGAGGAGACGCAATGCGATCAGGACGGCGATCCCCTGAGTGTTGGGAGGCATCTCCCAGACCTCATGACCTCGGAAGTGGACAGACAGGGGTTCCACCCATTCACTACGGTGACGGGCCAAGTCGTCGCGACTCAACATTACCCCGGCCGCCCGGGCGCTGCGGGCGATGGTATCGGCGAGATCCCCGTCGTAAAACGACTCGGTGTTGTTCTCGGCGATTGCCTGCAGCGTCTCGGCATGTCGTGAACTCCGCCAGGTTGCACCCGGGGCTGGCACACCGTCGGGGGCGAACACACTCGCCCACCCCTCGTAATGATCGGCGAGTACCCGCCGATATCGGGTGGCTGCCTCCGAGAATCCCTGCCACACCAACGGTGACAACGGGAACCCGTCTTGGGCGTATCCGACAGCCGGGACGAACAGCTCTTCGAACGGCAGAACACCGAAACGCCCATGTAGATCAGCCCACCCCCTCGGTGCCCCCGGCACATCCACCGAGTGCCAGCCGACATTCCGATCCACCCCGCCAGGAGGCGCCGCTGCCGGTGACCTACCAGTGCCGTTGAGACCATAGACACGACCCTCGTCCCACACCTGGGCAACCAGATCGGAGCCGATCCCGTTGGAACACGGCTCCACCACGGTGAGACATATGGCCGCAGCCACGGCGGCATCGACCGCATTGCCGCCCCGCCGGATCATCTCCAAACCGGCGGAAGCAGCCAACGGCTGACTCGTCGCCACCACAGCATTCGGAGCCAACACCGGCGAACGACGTTGCGAATGGACTGGTGAGGCAAAGTCTCCGATCATTGATTTCATCCTATCCGCGTATCGCGCCTGACAAGTCTGCACGGTGGTGAGCCCAAGCCGATGTAGGTCAGCCGAGTAGGAGCGTCGCTCCTGCAGCCAGGAGCAGGAAGGCGCCGGTGGCAGCGCAGGTAGCGGCCCCGAGATTGCTGGGCTCCTGGTCGTGTCGCTCACGGGCGACGAGGACCGCCGTGACGATTGCAATGAGGGCTGCTGCGATGGCATAGATCGGGGTGTCGTACAGCCACGTGTATGGCACGAAATGAAACGCGGTGGTGGTCGAGAGGGTTGCCACGGCGAGGCCATAAAGCCGGCGTCGGATGAGCACGATGGCCAGCGGGAGGATTAGGAGCTGTCCGGTGGCCAGGAAAATCACGAGCTGGTCCATCGTCGGGTCGTTGGGGCGAACACCAGTGGCCATGAGCGATGTGAGACCCAGCGCAACGGGCAAGGCAATCATGCCCTGGAACAACGCCGCGTAGCTACCGACCCCTGCCCCCTTGAGCCTCCACAGCAGCCCCGATATCAGCCAGGTCGTCCCGTATGCCGCCAAGAACCCGAACCCGCGATTGTTCACCTCGGCCAGGGCGTTCAGGTAGCTGTAGACGTCGGTCAAGGGCAGCAATGGTACGGCACCAACGGGTGGCTCGCCGCGGGGAGAGTCCCTCTCTATACAGGTGTTGACGGTCGACCTCAGGTCTGTGCATACTCTGTGTATGCCCAGCAAGACGATCTCGTTGCGAATCGAAGCCTATGAACGACTCAAACGTGCTCGCCGGTATCCCAGTGAGTCGTTCAGCCAGGTGGTGCTCCGCGCCAGCTGGCCCAATGAAGGGATCACGGGGGCCCAGCTGTTGCGCCAGTACGAAGAGAATGGCGCCTCCTACTCAGAGGAAGCCTTAACACGAATTGAGCAGGCGAAAGCAGACGACCTACCGCCCGAGGACAAGTGGCACGGGAGCTGATCCTCGAAACCACTTACCTTGTGGACCTGGAACGCGAGGCGCAGCGTGGACTTCGTGGCCCGGCCATCGAACTCCTCGAAAAGGAAGCTGAATCGGTACTTACCATCACCTTCACAATCGCAGGAGAAATGGCCGCCGGTCTCACCCTGGAAGAGCGATCCGCGTGGGAGCAGTTCTTGTCGCCGTACCGCATTCTCGGCTGTGATATGGATGTCTGCTGGAGATACGGTGAGCTGTATAGGCTGCTCCAGGGCCATGGGTCCCTCATCGGCGCGAATGATCTCTGGATCGCGGCGACCGCCCTCGCACATGACCTACCCCTGGTCACCAACAACACCACGCATTTTGAGCGTATCCCTGACCTGACAGTTGTTGGACATAGGTCCGATTGAGCGGGCCACCACAAGGGTGATAGTGGGATCGGCTACCCCCGAACCCTCATACCGGGGTGATCCCGTGCACATCCGATTACGGTGCGCTCGTGACCCTCCACCCCAACTCACGGGATGGGACAACGACCACCCTCCGTGTCCCACACCAGTCCTGGTGGGAGGCTTGTGGCTCATGTGGGGTGCGGCCTTTCTGGTGATAAAGATCGGAACGGATTTCGCCTCCCCTCAGGCTTACGTGACACTGCGGGTTCTTGCCAGCGCCGCTACGTTGGTCGTGGTCCGCCTTCTCCGGACCAGGCGGACCCCCATCCTCAGGGACCGGCAGTTACAGAAGTACGGGCTGTTGTTGGCACTATTCAATGTTGCGGTCTTCCTCCCCCTCCAAACGACCGGGATCGCCATGAGTACCGTTGGGGTGAGTGCCCTCCTTCTCTATACCCAGCCCCTCTTCGTGGCGCTCCTCGGGTTCTTCTTCCTCCGGGAACGCTTGAGCGCTACCCAACGATCGGGACTCGTGTTGGGATGGATAGGAGTATCGGTGCTCGCAGTCACCAGTCTGGGCGATGGCACAGTCCAGCCCGCCGCCATCGTCATCCTGATCGTCGGCGCCCTATCCTGGGCAATCGGGTCCATCATCTACAAGAGCATGCCATCGACGGTCAACCTCTGGGATGTGCTCCTCCTACAAAACCTCTACGCCCTGCCCGTCCTCATCGTTCTGTCGGTGTCGACAGATTCCACCATCACTTGGAACCCCTCGTTGCTCGTATCGGTTATTGCCGTTGGAGCCGGTGCCGGTGTTGGCGGATTCGCCATCCTCTTCACCCTTCTCAGACGAGGCAAGGCCGGTGTCGTATCGGCTTGGATATATGCAGTACCCATCATCGGTGCGTTCCTGGGTGTCGTCTTCCGGGACGAACAACTGACTGTCACCTTGATCGTTGGAGCCGTGATGGTCGGAGTCGCCCTTGTCATGGTGGCGGGCTCGAGGAGAGAGCCACCGCCAGTCGCATGATCGGTTCGAAGATGTCCCGGTCAGGACCCGAAGCCGGTCAGCCAGGACCGCTCGATGATGTCGGCGGCTGTACGGTTGCCGTCCTCACCGGCGATGATCGACGCCACCTCCCCGGCGCGGCCGCGATAGGCCTCCAGATTCCCAAGGGCCATCCCCACGCTTTCGTGGTCGACCTCCCGAAATGGAATAGTTGTGCCGGCACCAAGGAAGGTTACTCGCCGTGCCCAGAACGGCTGGTCGGCGAACATGGGTATCACGAGGCTGGGAACCCCTGCCCGCAGCACCGCCGCCGTGGTGCCCGCTCCGCCGTGATGAACCACCCCCGCCATTCGGGGAAACAGCCAGCTGTGGGGGATGGACTCGACCGGCAGAACGGAATTATTCGGCGTAGCCCCAGCGGTGGTGACGATGCGATACCCCAGCGACAATGCCGTCCTACAGATCTGCTCGGCAACATCCTCTACCCCTGTCATCGATCCGAAACCCACGAACAGGGGCGGCTCTGGACCTTCGGCGAGGAAAGCGGCAACCTCGTCGGGAGGGACCCAGTCCGATGGGGGGTCGAGGAACCAGTATCCGGTCACATGGACATGGGGCGGCCAGTCGGGAGGTGGAGGAACCACTGCTGGAGAGACTCCGAGGAGCTGGGGGTGCCGCTCATGGTCAAGGACTGAGTAGGGACCGAGGAACGGCAGCGGTCCCAGACCAAGGTCATCCTGTCGCCAACTTTGCACCTTCCGTCGCAGAGGCTGCCAGGTGAGCTGCTGGGAGACAAGGTGGGTCAAGAGGTTGAGGGGCGGACCGAGGTCCTTTCCTCCCATGGTCACAGCAGACCACTCTCCTGTGGGCTGGAATGGCTGAAGAGAGAGGAGAGCACTGGGGACACCCATCGCCTCCCCCAGGTGCCAACCAACAGAGGCCAGGGGTGAGTAGAGGATCAGTTCGGCGTCGTCCACCGCTGCAGGAGCGGCCACAGTCAGCTCGTCAAACCAGGGCAGGAGCAGACGGGCGAACCGACGGATCACCCTGACGAGACTGGGCCCGGTGCGGATGAGACGATGGGCGTCGGTCGTCTCCAGGGCCGCGGTGGGATCACCCGGCAGGATCCGAAACCCCACGCCACGGTCCTCGATTGCCGTCCGAAACCTCTCGTGTGTGGCAATCACCACGTCGTGGCCACGACTTCGAAGGTCGCTGCCCAGGGCCAGGACGGGCTCGACATCGCCGCGTGATCCTACTGTGAGCATCCGGACACGCATCCTCGGTGAGTGTAAGGTCGGTGCTCCGCGACCGCCTAGGCGAACTAGGTTGACGCCCATGGAGATAGGTCCGACGGAACGACGACGACGCTTGGTCGAAAGACAGCATGTGGGGGTCCCGGCCGATGATGTCGACACCGCGGTGGCCAATGTCGTCGCCCTCCACGGAACCGATCCGGTGTCGGTCTATCTCCAGCTCTGGGCACGGGTGCCCGGGATCACCCTCGAGGACATCCAGGACGTCCTCTACGAGGAGAGGGGTCTGATCAAGGTCACGGCGATGCGACGGACGATGTTCCTGCCACGGGCCGAGGATGCGACCCGGGTGATGGCCTCGTCGGCTCCGAAAGTGTGGAGGACCGAGAGGAAGCGCATCGCGGACGTCCTGGCCGACTCCTACCTCGACCCCCTCGCCCAGATCTCCTCATGGGAGGATCTGGCGGTGAAGACCATCCGGGAGCATGGTCAGCTTTCCACTGCGGAGATCAAGAAGCACGCCCCGGAGCTGGCTGGCACCTTCGTGTTAGGTAAGGGGACGAAGTTCCCCACGAAAGTGTCTATCGCGACCCGGGTCATGCTGCTCCTCGCCGCCGAAGGTCGGGTGGTGCGGGGGCGGCCATTGGGGAGTTGGCTCGGCTCCCAGTATCGGTGGGCCCTCCCCGAGGGCTGGTCACCCTCACTCCAAACAACCGTGGACGAGGAAGAGGCATCCCGCTGGCTGGTGGAACGATGGCTCCGTCGTTTCGGCCCCGGGTCGCTCCTCGATCTCGTGTGGTGGACGGGATGGACCAAGACCAAGGCCCGCCAGGTCCTGGCAACACTCGATGTCACCGAAGTCGATATCGGTGCCGATCAGGTGGGTTTGGTGATGAGCGACGACCTTGAGGAGACACCCGAAACCGAGGAGCCTGCGGTGGCGCTTCTCCCCGGACTCGATGCAACGGTCATGGGTTGGAAGGAGCGGGACTGGTACATGAAACCAGAGATGGTCCCCCTGCTCGTCGATAGTGTCGGCAATGTCGGTCCTACCGCGTGGGTCGACGGGCAGGTGGTGGGCGGCTGGGGTGTTGATCCAACCGACATGGTGAGGATCCACCCCCTCACTCCCATCGACGACGGCGCACGGCACCATCTTGAAGTCGAGGCGGGACGTCTTGAATCGTGGCTGGACGGTCGTCGCTTCACCTGGAGATTCGACTCGCCGCTACACCTGGCGATCACCAATGGCGATTGTCCTCCCACGTAGTGGGGGGAAGAGTCCGCGTAGGGGTTGTCGGTGCTAACGGTGTTCTTGGCCGTAGTGGTCAGCGAGTAGGTCCTCACCCCAATCACCTTCGAGATCGCGCCACACCGAATGGATGTGATTCCCGCCATCCTGGGTGTTGTCGTACTCAATTACGAAGGTCGGACCATGGACGGAGTAATAGTGGGGATCCCCCACCCGGAGGGAGCCGGACCAACGGAAGACGACCCGGTCAAGACCGCCTGCAACCATCCTCTCTCGAGACCGTTCCGCAACAACATGAGGTGCCCGGTTGAGGTAGAGGTCAATCAACGAGCGCACTCCCTCCTGCTGATCTCCGGCCAGGGCTTCCCAACCAAGGCCTCCGACGAGACGGGACGGATCGGCCACGGGGTCGTGTCGGGTGAGGATGTCGCCGGGAGGACGCTTCGCCATTATCGCCTCCTCCCGTTGCCTCTCGTCGAGGCCGGTGACGATGGCCCTGGCGAGATCCTCCTCGTCGGGAAGGGTGCGAAGACCCGTATCCGGGCCTCGTGGCACGACAGCCGGTTGGGCCCCGAGGAAATTCGGTGTCACCGTGAATTCATCGCCGACCACGGTGACGTGGATCGCCAAGTGGTGACCGTTCACCCGCCATGCCCAACGAGGTTGCGAAGGGTCTCCAAGGATTCGTACCCAATAGGGGTCCCCACCGGAGTCATACCCGATCAGCTCGTCGAGGATCCTCTCCAGGGCGATGACACCTCGAGCCCGGGCGGCACCCAAGGCGCCACACCCGGAATCGAGGAGCTCCAGTGCCAGATCCACTTGTTCGGGGCGTGCGTCTCCCAGACGGAGCCCAGGTCGGGGTCCGGGGAGATACGTCCACTTCCTGTGATCGGGTGAGTCGAAATCGGTGACCGTCGCCGGTCTCTGCTCGTCATCCAGGGTGTCGAGGAGACTCCGGGCGATCTTCCCCATCCGGTCGACGAAGCTCATGGTCCCCATGATGCCTACCGCCGCGTCTTATGAGTTCGATCCGCTTCATTGGCATGACTGTCTCACCGGTGATACACTTAGCAAATGAGTGATGTAACGATTCGGGAGCTACGCAACAGCGGGGGCCGCGTCCTCGACCGGGTGTCGAGAGGCGAGATTCTGACGGTGACACGCGATGGTCACCCCGTCGCCGAGCTTCGACCTCTCCCGCAAGACCCTTTGCCAGCGGAGACTCTTTTGAACCGGTGGCGGAGTCTTCCGGTCGTCGATCCGACGAAGCTACGAGAGGACATCGACACAGTCCTTGATCCGTCTCTGTGACCCAGTCCATCGACCGTCATCATGCTGGGGTGCTCGACACCAACACCATCCTCAACCTGCCCCGTCTAACCGACGCGAGACTGCTGCCGGAGGAGCCCCTAATCACCACCGTCAGCCTCGCCGAACTAAGCGTTGGACCGCTGGTCGCGACCACTGACCAGGAGCGATCCGCCAGACAGGCTCACCTCCAGCAGGCAGAAGCCGACTTCGACCCTCTGCCGTTTGATGCCCAAGCCGCCCGATCCTTCGGTCGGGTGGCGGCATCTCTCCGACGTGCGGGACGTAAGACGCACGCCCGTGCCTACGACGCCATGATTGCGGCCACGGCCATGAGTAGAGAGTTACCCATCTATACGTGCAACCCCTCCGACTTTGTCGGCATCGATGGCCTTGAGGTGGTAACGGTTCCGGTGTCCGAGTAACGGGTCACCGATGGTCTCAGGCCCTTGGTGATGTGAATTCCTCGAGTGTTCGGGCGATCTCGTCGATTTCGATCGTGCGACCTTCCGCCTCACCGATCACGAGTTCGAACTTCTGGTCGTCGGTCGCGTCGAACACGTAGTCGTTCAGGGCGTAGAACAACCGCACCGAGACCAGACCAAGTCGCTTGTTGCCATCCACGAGGGCATGATTCTTGACCAGGGACGACAGCAGTGCGGCAGCCTTGGCGTGAATGTCGGTGTATGCGTCCTCGCCGAATACGGTGGCCTGCGGTCGAGCGAGGGCTGATTCGAGCAGTCCGTAGTCACGCACCCCGGGTTCATCACCCAGGACGGCAGTGGCTGCCGCGAGGAGGTCGTCGAGGTCGAGATACACCACCCCGGTGCCCGTCACGTGTCAGCAAGGCGGCGCAACACCTCAGAGTCCTCCTCGACTATCTGGCGAAGCATCTCATCGCGCCGGGCGACCCGTCGACTGGTGTACTCCTCGATGGCTCGGATGGCGACCGCCTGCATCGAGACTCCATCACGCTCGGCCGCGGCCCGCAGGGACTTGGTTTGCTCCTCGGTGAGTCGTAGTGTCATGGCCATCGCAAGATGATACCACGCGGTATCGGGTGATACCACCCCTACTCCCCCGGTCCAGGCCTTTTGGGTCAGCGTTCCGTTGCCCCGTGGGTTGACCTATCCACCCAGATAGAGGTCGACCACTGCCGGGTCCTCGAGCAGTGTCGATCCCTCTCCCTCCAGGCGATTGCGGCCGGTCTCCAGCACATAGCCGAGGTCGGACATGGCGAGGGAACGGCGGGCGTTCTGTTCCACCATGAGGATGCTCACACCACGACGGTTGATCTCCACGAGGAGGTCCATGACCTCGTCGATCACCTGCGGAGCCAGCCCGGCCGAGGGCTCGTCAAGGATGAGCAGTTCAGGATCGGTCATCATTGCCCTGCCCAGGGCCACCATCTGTCGCTGACCCCCAGAGAGGGTTCCGGCCCGCTGTTGACGCCGGTCATCCAGCAGAGGAAAGAGTTCATGGACGACCTCGAGACGTTCGTCCATCGTCTCACGGCTGAGGACGGCTCCCATCTCCAGGTTCTCCAACACGGTCAGGTTTGGGAAGACATTGGCCAATTGTGGAACGTAGTTGATACCGGCGGCGGTGATCTGGTCGGGTCGGAGCCCGGTCAGTTCCACCTCATCACCGGTGGCCGGTCGGAACAGCACCCGGCCCTCGGACACGTCCACGAGGCCATAAACACCCTTCAAGAGCGTGGACTTTCCAGCACCGTTGGGACCGATGATCGAGACTATGGATTCCCGAGGAACGGAGAGCGACACGTGGTGTACGACCGTGACGGTTCCATATCCCGCCACGAGTCCATCGACCTCGAGCACGATGTCGCTCATTGGCGGTCCTCCGGGTGTCGCGACGGGTCGATCTCCTCGGCGTGTGTCCCCAGATAGGCGTCGAGCACCGCCTGGTCGCCCCGAACGTCTTGGGGACTACCGGAGGAGATGACAGCTCCCTGGCTCATGACGATCACCCAGTCGGACAGGCGCATGACCGTTGACAGATCGTGTTCGATGAAGAGGACGGTCATGTTCCGCTCGTTGCGCAGCACGGAGATCATCTCCTCGATACGTCGCACGAGCGTCGGATTCACCCCTGCCAGCGGCTCGTCCAGGAGCAGCATGCGGGGCCCTGCCATCAGAGCCCGGGCCATCTCCAGGAGTTTGCGCTGTCCACCCGACAGAGTTCCCCCGTAGTCGTCGGCCACCCCCCTCAACTCGAAGAGGTCGATCAGTTCCTCGGCCCGTTCGGCCACCGTCTCCTCGCTTCGGCGGACCGCCCGAGGGCTGATGAGAAGGTTCCGCAGGTTCTCCCCCGGCTGGTTGGGAGCCGCCATGTGAAGGTTCTCCCGTACGGTCATCCGGGTCACTGTCCGGGGCTGTTGGAAGGTGCGCACCAGGCCGGAGGCTGCCATCTGGTGCGGAGCGGAAGACGTCACATCCGTGTCCTCAAATGTCACCGAGCCATGATCGGGTCGGATAAGACCCGAGATGAGATTGAAGACAGTCGTCTTGCCAGCGCCGTTGGGACCGATCAGGGCGGTGACCGACCCTGCCTCCACGCCAAAGGTGGCATGGTCGACGGCCTGTACCCCATCGAAGTATTTGACCAGACCCTCGATCCCCAGGATGCTATTCAAGGACCATCTCCTGGCGGCTCCCCATGATTCCCTGGGGTCGGTAGAGCATGAGCAGGATGAGCAGGAGTCCGATGACGATCATCCGCAGGTAAGCCCGCTCGTCCGGCTCCAGCCATGACAACGGAGCGAAGTCGAGGAATCGGGTCCCGGCGAAAAGCACCGAGAAGACGATTGCACCTATCGGGACGCCCCAATTGCGGCCCGTGCCACCCAAGATGACCACCATCCATGCGAAGAAGGTGACCAGGGGCAAAAAGTCGGCCGGGCTGAAGAAAGAGAACTGGAACGCGTGCAGCAGACCGGCCAGGGCTCCAAGCACGGATCCGATCGCCAAGGCCTGTTGCTTGAACCGGAAAACGTTCTTGCCCAGGGCCGCGGTCGCGTCCTCTTCCTCTCTGATCGCTTTGAGGACCCGACCCCAGGGCGATTTGACCAGATACTGCACCACGACGATCGCTGCCAGCGCCACCGTCCAGACGATCAGCATCATGGCGGAGTTCCGGGTGTCGAGATCACCGACGACCGGCTCGATCCCCGCCCGCACCGTCTCCACGAAGTCGAGCCATTCCTCGTCGTAGCTGGCGGCGACGCCTACGCCTGCCAGGTTGATGGTGCCCTGGCTGCCACCGGTCAACCAATCTTCGTTGATCGCGACGAAACGGACGATCTCGCTGAAGGCGAGGGTG
>WHTL01000354.1 GCA_009377735.1 Acidimicrobiia bacterium | reverse complement strand
TCATCGTGGGACGCCTCCTCGGCATCGAGCCCCTCCACTGGGAGTGGGACCGTTTCAGCCACGTCCATTCCGGTGTTTCCCGCTTGGTGACACGACCGACTGCGGGTTTCCACGCCTGGAGTCTGCGGGCCTTGAGCGACCGAACCCACCCCCCACCAGAGATGGTCACCGGATAGGGTTAGGGATACGGTGTGTATCGTGGCGGAGCGTAACCATCCACAAGACGGATAGGAATGGCGATGTTACCCTTCCTTTTGTCCAGGTGAACGCAAGAGGAAAGGCATCATGCAATTGTTCGCTCAAGTCGATTTCAATTTCGTCGACCAACTCCTCCAATCACTATCGGAATTGGGAACCGATATCGGCAACTTCCTCCCACGGCTCATCGTTGCTCTTCTTATCCTCTGGATCGGAAACTGGATAGCCAAATGGTTGCGAACACTGCTGGTGAAGGGTTTGGAGAAGGTCGGAGCCGGGAGACTCACCCAAGCCGCAGGCATCGAACCAATGCTGGAGCAAGCGGGAACTTCGGGCATCGCCCTCATCGGTCAGGTGGTCTACTTCCTGCTCCTGATCGTGTTCGTGCAGATCGCAGCCGAGGTTCTTGGGATCGCACAGCTCACGGAACTGCTCAACCAGCTGATCGCCTACCTGCCGCTTGTGGTGGTGGCGTTGCTCGTCCTCTTCGTGGCGGCAGCCATCGCCAACTGGGCTGCCGGGGCCATCCGTCCCTTCGCGCAGAGCCGTGGCATGAGCTGGATATCCACCGTGGTGAAAGTCGCCATCCTCGTGGTCGGTGTCCTCGCCGCCCTCGACACCCTCAACTTCGCACCGGCGGTGACCGAGAGCATCCAGAACACCCTCCTGCAGTATCTGCCCCTCTCCATACTGATAGCGGCCACGATCGCCTTCGGGGTTGGGGGAATCGATACCGCACGCAAGTGGTGGACCAAGCTGGATCCGGGTAGCGGCGAACTGAGCCGCTTCGAGGCCCCGAGTCGCACCACGCCACCCGTGGGATCAGATCCCGACACCACCGTCGACCCCGGAGTCTAAGGGGTCATTTGAATTGATGCCGCGGGGCCAGTCACACGAGGTGCGGTGACTGGCCCCGGTTAGCATTGGCCATCATGGCCGAGGAGTTCGGGTTCCACACCAGGGCGATCCATGCTGGACAGCGTCCCGACCCCGAGACGGGGTCCAGGGCGATGCCCATCTACGCCACCACGTCATACGTCTTCGATGACGCCCAGCAAGCCGCCGATCTGTTCTCCCTGCAGACTTTTGGAAACATCTACACCCGCATTGGGAATCCAACCACCTCCGCCTTCGAGGAGCGGATGGCGTCGCTGGAAGGCGGGTTGGGGGCGGTCGCCACGGCATCGGGCCAGTCGGCCCAACTGGTTGCGATCCTCACCCTCTGCTCCCAGGGAGACCACATCGTCTCCGCCCGCAACCTGTATGGGGGAACCTACACCCAATTCGATGTGACCCTCCGCAAGATGGGCATCGATGTGTCGTTTGTCGACGCCTCCGATCGGGACGCCATCCAGTCGGCCGTGACTGAGAGGACAAAACTCATCTACGGGGAGACGATCGGTAACCCCCGGGCCGACGTGCTCGACATCGAGATGGTCGCCTCGGTTGCATCGAACGCCGATATTCCACTGGTGATCGACAACACCTTCGCCACACCGTGGCTCTGCCGACCCCTGGAATGGGGTGCCGACATCGTCGTTCACTCCGCTACGAAGTTCATCGGCGGCCACGGGACCGTCATCGCAGGGGTGGTGGTGGAGAGCGGCCGCTTCCCTTTCGACAACGGAAAGTTCCCCGAGTTGGTCGACCCATCCCCCGCCTACCACGGTCTTCGCTTCTGGGAGAACTTCCGGGAGTATGGCTATCTCATGAAGGCGCGCACCGAGCTGCTTCGGGACCTGGGTCCCGCCCTCTCTCCCTTCAACTCGTTTCTCCTGCTCCAGGGGTTGGAAACACTCCCCCTTCGGATGGAGCGCCACGTCGAGAACGCGGCCGCGGTCGCCCGGTTCCTCGACGAGCACCCCGCGGTGGACTGGGTCAGTTACCCGACCCTCGATGAGGGACCCCGAAGGCGACTTTCCGAGAAGTACGCGCCCAAGGGTCCCGGGGCTGTGTTTACCTTTGGTGTCAACGGGGGATACGAAGCCGGAGTGCGGTTCATCGAAGGGGTCGAGCTCGCGTCCCACCTCGCCAATGTTGGCGACGCCAAGACGCTGGTCATCCACCCGGCCTCGACCACCCACCAGCAGGTGCCCACCGAGGAGCGGTCCGCCTCGGGGATCGGGGACGACATGATCCGGATATCGGTCGGTCTCGAGGACTTGGACGACATCCTCGCCGACCTCGACCAGGCGCTGGGTGGGGAGCACTAGTGCTCACGGAAGCCACAGCCCAGGAACGTCTCGCAATAATCGCCAGCGCCAGCACGGTTGCCCTGGTTGGGGTGTCCGGCAACGAACTTCGCTCCTCCAACTTCGTCGCCCGCTATCTATTCCGCACCAACCTCACCCTCTACCCCGTCAACCCCAACTACGACGAGGTTTTGAAGATGAAGTCCTATCCGGCGCTCTCCGACCTCCCGGTCGTACCGGACATCGTCGACATCTTTCGACGACCGTCGGAGATTCCGGCTGTGGTGGATGAGGCGATCGCGATCGGGGCCAAGGTGGTGTGGTTCCAACTCGGACTCCGACACGACGAGGCCGCCCAGGAGGCAGTCGATGCCGGCCTTAAGGTAGTTCAGGACCGTTGTCTCAAGATCGAACACGCCCGATTCGCCGGCGGACTACATCTGGCAGGCTTCAACACCGGAGTGATCACATCGAAGCGCCGCCGCGCCCTGTAGAAGGGGGAAAAGGGCCGACCGAGCCCGTAGAACGACCTGACGGCTACTCACCGACCACCAAGCTCCTCCATTGGCTCACCGTTGTGGTCCTCGCGTTGCAGTTCCTAATGGGTTATGCGATGGACCGCTTCGACGACCTCCTCGATGGCACCGTCGTCCGCTGGCTCGGAGGCGAGGACGACTATCTTCTCGTCGTCCACGCCGGAATCGGGGTGGTACTGCTGGTCCTGGCGGTCTTTCGGGTCCTGTGGCGTACCAGGAGTACCCTGCCACCGTGGGCGGAGGGGTTGTCGGAGAGGGAGCGCCGTGTCGCCCACACGGTCGAGCGCCTCTTCTACTGGCTGTTGTTCCTCATCCCGCTCTCGGGACTCGCCCTGCTGTTCCTCTCTGGCGAGGACTGGGATCTCGGGGATCGCGAGTGGATCTCACCAGTGGAGATCGTCGACGACGACATCCTCCTCGTGACTCACATCGGCACTCATGTGCTGTTCTTTGGAGCCTTGTTGACACACGTCGACATGGTGCTGAAGCACCAATTCGTCGACCGGGACCGACTTCTCCAGCGGATGCTCTAGCCTTAGCTCAAAGACTTCCCCGAAACCTCCTCCACCGAGCCGATCGCCAACAACCCAGCTCTGTTTAAGCTCAAGTACTTCGCCCTTCATGAAATCCATTGTGGTCTTCTGTTTTGCATGGTGTGGTTCTCACCGTGAAGTACATATAGAGGGTGTCATCCGGATCGTTCCAGACCACTTCAGGTGACGCGACACAACTCTTGGGGGAGGTAGGGGTCGAGTGCGCAACACAGGATGTCGCGTAGATAATGTTACTTCTCCACGTGTAGCGTGACTTAACAAATCTCAGCACCATACGGTCCTGTGGCAAGCGGGCCGATTCTCTGTTCGCCTCGGGTGTCGGTCCAGCGCACCTGAGATATTGTCAAATGTTGTGGATGGGGTCATGTCAGGCTGCGACGTCCTCGGGGTCGGGCTGGTCGGTTTGGCTTCTTTCTTGTAGTTCTCCGTCGATGAAGACGGCTCGGGCTCGGACGAGGGCGACCAGGTGGTGGCC
>WHTL01000229.1 GCA_009377735.1 Acidimicrobiia bacterium | reverse complement strand
CGTATAGCAAGGTCGTGATCTGTTTCTCGAGTCGGTCGAGTTCAACATCAAGCTTCTCCAAGAGTCCCGACTGGCTGTGCGCCAATGCGAGGAGCAGATGTTCCGTGCCCATCGACGATCCAACGAAACGTCACACCACGACCGTACACCTTCAAGTCACTTGAGGGTCAAGGGGGAGGGGGGAAGATTGAAGTGAATACGTCCATTCCTGGTGTCCCATGGAGGCAACGCGCCCCGTAACCATCCGTCGTGATCTCCTTGTTGGTGGGATCCGTCGTTGATTGGGCAGGAATAAGGTTTGCACTGTTAGAAGCTGTGGCTTATACTAGTGGGTGTGTGGGACGTCGAGTACACCAACGAGTTCGAAGAATGGTGGCTCGGGCTCACCCAGGAGCAACAGGAGGCTCTTGACGACCGGGTGATGTTGCTGGCAGAAGTCGGGCCCGGTCTCAAGCGCCCGGTCGTTGGTCTTATCAAGGCCTCCCGTCATGCCAACATGAAAGAACTTCGAGCCTCGAAGGGAGGCGCTCTACGGGTGCTGTTTGCGTTCGATCCCCGGCGCCATGCAATTCTGCTGCTCGGCGGCGATAAGTCCGGCCAGTGGGAGGAATGGTACCGGTGGGCGATCCCCGCAGCCGATGATTTGTACGACACCTACCTCAAGGAACTCACCCAAGAAGAGCTCGTCGAGAATGATGATGTCGAGTCTTGACCATGAAAGGAAACCACGCTATGTCTGCTGCTAAGAGCTATAGCGACCTGCACGACAAGGTGGTCGCCCGGCCCGGGGCTACCGAGCGTCTGGCTGCGCTCCGGGAGGAGACACTCGCCGAGATCGGCCTCCACGAGCTGCGGCGAATGCTCGACCGCTCCCAGACCGAGCTGGCGGGCACGTTGGGCATCAGCCAATCGGCCATTTCCCAGTTGGAGCGAGGCGAGGACCTCAAGCTGTCAACGCTGCGGAACTACGTGCGAGGTCTCGGTGCTCATCTCGAGATCGTGGCTGTCTTTGATGACGACGAGGGTGAGGTGACCGCTATCCCGATACAGGTCGGAGCTGACAACGGCTAATTCTGGGTTGAATCCTCCCCACGCCTGAAGGTGGGCGGGTTTGGTGAAGTCGCAGGAAATACCCATTTCCCTGCCACCTCCATGAGACAATCAACCCATGACGGTGTAAGTTCCAGCGCTATTTGGCGTGATAGTTCCAGAATTAGTTGTCGTCCGAAGGCGACGGCGGCAACCAACGGTCTGCCCCTGAGGAGAAGTTGAGGTGAAGTCAGCCCCTTGGGGCGTGCTTTGACAATCCGTTCTCACTCCGCCATAGGGCCAACCCGAGCACACCCAACCCGATGGCGTTAACGGCTTGAATCAAACCCGGATCTCCCATCCAGAATACATCGAAGAGGAAATCGGTCAGGACAAACCGCGCCGTCACCCACACCAGTGCAATTACCAACGGGGCGGGGATGGCCCAAGTCGGGAGGCTCTTGGCCCGAAAGCTCGCGATACCCCATAAAGCCCAACCCGCAATAACAACCAGCAGACCAAGCGAACTGAGAGTCCCACCGACAAACCAGAACAGATGTGTTGGGGGGAACAACACCACCGACCAGGCGTCCCCGACCAGGATCAGGGAGTATCCGGTGACCGTGGTTAGGAATCCGATGCACCCCAGACGGCCGTAGTCGGGTGCTTGGTGCCTGTGCAGAGCCGCCAACCCGTACAGGATCAGACCGATGGGAAGAATCAACCAGGGGTCATATTCCTCGGCGGTGAAACCGAAGACACTATCGTCGGGCTCGTACACGGCGGTGAATCGGAGACTGGTAAACAACAGCGCCGAGAACCCTCCGACCCAAAGCGATACCGCAGCTCGTCTGGTTCGTCTCAGCACGAATCCCATCTGCGTCCCATGAGTACTTGAGATTGGACCATTGTAGATTATTGCTTGTTCATCAGTAGCCCGCGCTCCAGACCACCGAGCGTGGCGAAGCATGGCCACCCGACTGAGGAGGACCGATGACAGACTGGACCGCATACATCGCAACTCGGCGGCATCGCCGGGGCGGCGGAGATGTGTCGGAAAGGGCCCTTGCCTCCTTCCTCGAAGCGCTCAAGGACCATGCCAGCGTGGCAGCGGGAAACCACGACGGCTACGACGCCACCCTCACGGTCACCGCAGCTGCTCCCGCCGAGGCCGTCGCAACTGCTCACACCATTGTCCGTGAGGCCGCAGCCAAGTCGGGTCTGCCCGACTGGCCCGTAGCGCACGCCGAAGTAATCGAAACGGCCGAACACGACCGACAGCTCAGCCGACCAACACACCCAACACTGGTAGGAGTAACCGAGATCACAGGAATGCTTGCCGTGTCGAAACAACGAGTCGACCAGCTCACCCGTGAACGCGACGACTTCCCACACCCCTAGCCCGGCTCGCCGCCGGACCCATCTGGGACCAGGATGCCATCCGCGTCTTCCAAGAGAACTGGCCCCGCCAACCCGGACAACCCGCCCAGAGAACTGGCTGACCACCACGATCGAACGCCCCCCATGCGACATGATGATCGGCGGGTGTTCTGTCGCGTGCCTCCTATATCTTGACTATCGGAGTCCAAACAAGAGGAGCAAACCATGACCGACGACAGGACCACTGCTGGTTCTCACGCCGACAAGGCCGCTGAGGCGATCCGCAGTCTCAACCACGACACCTCGCCGCACGAGGGCTGGCCGGAGGTCGAGTCGGCCGCCGACGTCTCCTCGGTGGTGGCGGGCGTGGCGTTGGCGGTGTCTCGGCTGCCCCAGACATGCGAGCAGTTGGCGGCGTGGGTCGATGGGCATGCCAGCCTCCTCACCCACGACGAAGGCCTTGACGAGACGGTGGAAGCGACCAGCACCGCGCTCTAGGTCATCGCGGAGGAGACCCACCTACTCGCAGAACACCTGGACGCCGTGCACACGCGCACCAGCCACCTCGCCGGACCCAGAGAAGGAGAAGACGAGCCCATGAAGACCAGGATCGACAGCGACCACGGGGAGTGACACGAGTTTTCTCGCCGATGACGACACCCTGCACCTGTCCACGGAGTGCCCCGCTGTTTTACGGATGGAAACCGACGCCTTCCTATCCCCTCACGGCGGCTACAAGCCTCTATTCTGTTGGTCCGTCACCAAGCGGAGATTCCCAAATTTGCAACCCGTACCAGACCCCATAACGGACAGCTATCCCGACGTGGCCGTATACCCTATCCGAAAAGTTCGGTGACCGGGTTCTCCCGACGCCCACCAAGGAAGTAGAGAAGATCAACGTTGCGCTGCCCGGGCGGGTGTGGAACTTGCGCGCCGGGGCCTCGACGACTGGCGTCACTCAAGCGCCGACCACGTCTCCATTGATCTGCCGTATGCGGGAGGGTCATTCACCGGATGGCCTTCCTGGCATTTCCTGGCTATTGTTGTAGCCGAATTTGCGACGGCCGCGAAAGGGGAGATTCACAGTGCGATGTAAGCTCACCGTTCTGACAGTCCTGGTTGGACTGCTGCTGACACCATTGACGGCACTTGGTCAGACAAGTCCCGAACAACTGATTCCGGGACCGGGTGTGCAACGAACCTTCACCTTGGACCGGGACCACATCTATGTCTTCACCTGTCCCGATGCCCCCGAGACGGCGAAGTTCTATGCGGAGAGATTGGAGATCATTGCCGGCCCCTGGTACGAGTATCACTCCCGGGGTCGTTATCAACCCGTCTATGTTCCCGTGCCCAAACCCCGAGGGGAGAACTTTCCCATCTGTCGTGGCGAAACAGATAACACGGATCAGCTGGTCAGGCTCACGTCTCGGTTCCCCGACATGGAAGCGGCAGTGTTCATAACGTCGGCGACTCAGCCGACGGCCGCGGTGGCTGACTATGTGTGCGGGGATGCCGACAATCCTGAGTTGTGTGATCTGGCCAAGCTGGCTCCGGGAGCCACCCGTTACGCCTGGTTGTCGCCTGACGTATTCAAAAAGGACCATGGCTCGTACAGGAATGCCGGCGTTGCGATCCATGAGCTGGGTCATTTGCTGAACTGGCCCCACACCGTGGCCGATTACAAGGGGTCGGTATACGACACCACGGGTGACGTAATGTCTGCCGGTGCCACCGGAGGGCACCCTGCCATACCCGGTGGGGTCGCTGAATCCTCGACCTCGGCGTTGAATCTGTATCGATCGGGCTGGATCGATAATTCCGAGGTCGAGATCGTCGACCCGGAGGTTGGTGGCGATTTCAAGCTCGCCCCGACCAACGGCCCCGATGGCGCCACCCGTCTCATAGCGATTCCGCTCGAGGACGGACGGTATACCTATCTCCAATCCAGTTCCGGTGGTCTTCCCGGCTACACCGAACGTCTCTGGGAAGGTGTCTATCTCACCGAAACCGGTGAGTTTCCCCCGTATTTCGTGGCCAATGATCTTCGGGCGTTCCGGTTTCAGCCCACATGGGGGGATCGGGACTTCTCTCCGTGGCAATTGCTCCCGATTGTGATCCGGACGGGTCATGGCAAACACATCGGCGACACCACGGTGGTGGTGGGCAGTCGAGTCGGGGACACGTTCAACGTGCGTATCCGTCCCGGTCATCGGAAACTGCCTCGTTTCCAGTTCAAGGACGACGACAACCAGTTCCAGGGCCAGATCCGTTTCCTGGCCCGGGCCGGAATCTCCTTGGGTTGCAACCCTCCAGAGAATGACCGGTTTTGTCCCGGAGCTGCGGTTACCCGCCAGCAGATGGCATCTTTTCTTGTTCGAATGCTCGACCTCCGGGGTGGCGACAACCCGTTCACCGACGTGTCGGACTCAAACCCCCACGTCAGAGATATCGCCGCCTTGGCGAAATCCGGCATCACTTTCGGTTGCAACCCGCCCACCAATGACCGCTACTGTCCAGAAAAGAAGGTAACCCGCCAAGAGATGGCGTCCTTCCTGTCGCGGGCGCTGAAACTGGAGCAGCCCGATCGGGAAAGTCCCGGGTCCTACTACTTCAGGGACGTTTCGCCCGACAATCCCCACGATCTGAACATCGGCAACATCGCAGCCTGGCAGATCACCCTCGGTTGCAACCCACCCACCAATGATCGGTTCTGTCCCAATGCCGCAATCAAACGAGAGGAGATGGCGGCATTTACGCGGCGGGGCTGGCATCTCAACGATCCCAAGGTCGTCATCAGAAGGTAACACTTCGGTCTTTGTTGTGGCTTCAAATGCCCTAGGTGCAACGCGACAATGGTCTTGCTTAGAGGAAGGTAGATGCGTAAGTCTCAAACCGTAGTGCTTTTTGTAGCGACGTTGGTTGCCGGAACACTGGCTGGCTTCTTTCTCACCTATGCCTACACCATCATGCCCGGTCTCGACACCGTCGACGATCGCACGTTTGTGGCGGCGTTCCAGGGGCTCGAGCGAATGTTCGGGAGCTTCGACTACGGGATGAACTGGCCCGTTCTCGTTGGATTCTTTGGCGGGCCAGTACTTGCCTTTGTCGCGATCATACTCAACCGACGCCGTCCGATCGTGTGGTGGCTCGTTGGAGCCCTAGTCCTGTCAATCGCGACCGTCGTCGTGACGCTAACCTTCAATGTTCCGCTGAACAACGCTCTTACGGCAGCAGGGGACCCCGACGCTATTGATGTCACCCAGGTGCGCGCTGATTTCCGAGAGGATTGGTGGCGGACTTGGAATCTGGTTCGCAGTGTGACTTCCTTTTTTGCCTTCGGGTGCCTGGCATGGGCGTTGGTTTTGAGGAGTAGATCCAGCTAAATCGGAGGTGTTGAATCCTTTGTGTGAGGTTTCTGATCGATGATCCTGGACGGGTGCGTCTAGGAGAGAGGGATGCTTCACGTTATGTCTGCTGAGAGTGAGAACAGGAAGACCGAGCCGGGGGTCGATGACGACCCGGTGATCGACGATGAGATGGTGGATCGGCTGATGGGCCAGGTCGAGTCTGAGGGTCTCGAGTTGTTGGGCCCTGATGGCGTGTTGACCGAGTTGACGTCTCGGATCATGAACAAGGCGATGGAGGCGGAGAGGACTCATCATCTTGGTTATGAGAAGGGTGATGTGTCGGGGTGGGGGTCGGGCAACAACCGCAACGGCACGTATCCGAAGACGGTGCTCGCCGACGCCGGCGGGATCCCCATCGATGTGCCACGCGACCGTAACGGCGAGTTCTCCCCGGCGTTGGTTCCCAAGCACGAGCGCCGCCTGGCAGGGTTCAACGACCTGGTTGCGACACGAAGTCGCACGGAAGCGAGCGGACTCGCTGATTGGAGGGTGAGCATGTAGGTGTTTGCGGCGAGTTCCAGATCAGTGTTCGTGATCTGTCCCTGCCCTGACGTGCGTCGCTGGTGACGGCGGGGTTCG
>WHTL01000425.1 GCA_009377735.1 Acidimicrobiia bacterium | reverse complement strand
TCATCGAACAGATCCCCCTGACGCTCAGCCAATCCCAATGTCATCAGAAGCTCCAGGGTCGAGAACCACAGTCATGTAATTCTCCCACACACCAACCGAAAACGCGAGCACTCACACACGCGAAAGACACCAGCCACCTAGGAGGCTGTGCTCCGCTCGTGATTGCCCGGAGATGCTCATTGGATCGGGTATCTTCGTCCTGTGCGAACCACCTGCTCATTCTGCGGAGATACCGAGGTTCCGGACGAAGCCATAGTCATGGGGCCTGGTCACACGGCCATCTGTGCCGACTGTGTGGACAGCGCCGTCACCATCCTCGAGGAGCGGAGGGCAAACATGCCCTCGGAGTTCGTCCTTGGCGGTGTAGGGCAGCTGATAACCAACGACCCACGCCGGCCGGATCTTCTGGGCGAGATACGGAACGCCGCCATCCATGTCCGTGGGGATCGCATCGTCTGGCTCGGTCCCGACGCACAACGACCCCGAAATGCCGGACCCGTTCTGGAGTGTCGAGGTCGGATGGTGATTCCCGGCTTCGTCGACCCTCATGCGGCGCCGTTGATGCCCAAAGCTGATGCGGTGACTCTGCGGCGTGATACCACCCGGAGAGTGGGGGCGATGATCACTCACGGCACTGCAGCCCTTGGCCTTGTGTGCCGAGCCTCGGATCCACCTCTCACGAATATGCGTCTCAGCACGGCGCATCTGGTGGGAAGGGAACTCCCTGTGGATGTTGTGCTCATCCACGAGATGCCACCCGACGTGAGCGGCTCGGCGCTGCTGGACGGGGTGCGAATGTCCGCGGCAAGTGCAGTTTTCGACATCAGCCACGACGGTGACGTTACGGCACGCATCCTCGGAGAGTTGGGTCGACTCGGGCAACGCACCCGCGTCCACGGTGGTGGCTCACTGGGGGCACGACTCGCCATCGAGTCGTCCTCGCTGTGTTGGGTTGCCGATCGCCCCCCCAGCGATGCCATGGCAGAGGCCCTGATCGGCGCCGACGTGGTCGTAGTGCCGGAGAGCGATGCGGGCGCCTGGTGGGACGGTGGTGTAGTTGTTGCCCTCGCCACCCACCACCAGGCCGGAGCCGGTCGAGTGGTGTCGATGCAGTGGGCAATCGGTGACGCCGTGCGGAATGGCGGGATGCCTCCGGATGCGGCCCTCTGGGCCGCCACCAGGGGAGGAGCGGTTGCGTTGGATCGTCGCAGCCGTGGTGTGGTGGCTGTTGGGGGGCGAGCTGATCTGATTGTCGTCGATGCCGAGACACCGTCAGATCTCTCCGCCCAACCCGATGTCAACCTGATCCACCGACTCGTCATGGGAGGCGAGATCACCGATATGACAGGGTTTAGCGCCGGTTTCGCCTAGGCTTAGGGCTTCGAAACCGGAGATATGGGCTGATGCCCGCAAGTTTCTCCAAAGCTACGACCCACAGGAGGCGTCGTGAACAAGACTGATCTAGCAGATGCCCTGTCTGCCAAGACCGAGATGAACAAGAGCGAGGCATCGGGTGTCATCGATGCCCTGTTCTCTACGACTGGCGATGGAATCATCACCAGCGAGCTGGTCAAGGGTGAAAAGGTGAACATAACCGGGTTCGGTTCGTTCACCCCCAAGACAAGGTCTGCTCGGAAGGGACGCAACCCGGCTACCGGTCAGGAGATGGACATTCCCGCCAAGCGGTATGCCGCCTTCTCCGCCGCCAAGGGCCTGAAGGACCAGATCGAGGCCTGAGCCGCTCACAGCCCAACTGGGAGAACTCCGCCCAACGGTGCGGGGTTCTCCCGCGTTCACGAGCCATCGGCGCGTAAGGACGCTTCCAGTTAGTCTTGCGGTGAAAGAGGAGGCCCATGAGCGGCGGTGTCGATTTGCCCCAGGGAGCCGATGACCTCGCACCGGAGGCTCGATCGGACCGAAATCCGGACCACTACAACAAGAAGGGTCGGTTGAAGCGATCCTTCTACGAGGGAGAGTTGGCACGTCTCCAAGAAGAATTGGTCAGCCTCCAGCACTGGATACAGGGACAGAAACTCAAGGTTCTAATCATCTTCGAGGGGCGGGGCTCGGCGGGCAAAGGTGGTGTGATCAAGCGAATCATGGAACGGACCAGCCCCCGTGTCGTCAAGGTGGTCGCCCTACCCAAGCCCACCGAACGGGAACAAACCCAGTGGTATTTCCAGCGATATGTTCAGCATCTGCCCGCCGCTGGCGAGATGATCCTCTTCGACCGGAGCTGGTACAACCGGTCAAACGTGGAGTGGGTGATGGGCTTCTGCACCGAGGATGAGCATCGCGAGTTCCTCAGATCGTGCCCTGAGTTCGAGCGTATGCTGGTGAGGTCCGGAATCGTGTTGCTCAAATACTGGTTCTCGGTGAGTTACGACGAGCAACAACG
>WHTL01000263.1 GCA_009377735.1 Acidimicrobiia bacterium | reverse complement strand
GGTTCGGTCGGGACGATCCCTCATGGCAGCCAGATCGGCGATGAGCGTCTCCTCGGGGACGGCGAGACCCATGGTGATGATTAGCTCCCGGATCTGTTCGGGCGCAGATCCTGTCACAAGCTTGTCGACCATGCCTCCAACCACCTCGGCCACCTCCCCATCGGTGATGGATTGGATCGTATTGTTTCGACCATCCCTGCCCACCTCATCATCCGCGGTAGATCTCGTGTCAACGAGGACCACACTGCTGAGACGATCCGGCGCCATCTCCGCCAGGGCGAGAGCGATGTAGCCGCCCATCGACAAACCGACCACATGTAGTGACTCCGCCTCGATCTGCTCGATGGTGGCCAGCACGTCGGCGGCATGGTCCTCGATCGTCCTCGCAGGATCCGTGTCGGATCTGCCCCGTCCGGCAAGATCCAACATGATGCACCGGTGGGTTTCCTCCAGGGACGGCGCCAGTGGCAGCCACATCCGATGATCGAGGGGGAACCCGTGGATGAACACCACGACCGAGTCACTCTCGCCCGTCTCTTCGAAGCCCAATGGCCGACCCATGACAAGTCCTCTCATCGCCTTCGCCTTCTCTATCCCCCACGATATGTGTGCATCGAACACTCCGTCGGAAATCTCCCTGGTCGATGCCGGGGCGAGTCCGTAATGGTCACCGGGAAGGGCGTTGGCGGTGATCTCGTCTCTTTCCAGCGCCGGGATCCCACGCTCCATCAGCAACTCGGACGGCCCCGCAAACGCCTCCTGAAAAACTTGCAAGGGTCCGCGACGCTGATCGATAAAGGGTTGAGCGAGGAGTTGTTCCAGCTCGGAACGGAGCCACTCCATCGCATCCTCGGAGGCCGCCTCCAGCTCAAGATCTGGTGCGATGCCGATCTGGAGCAGCCCCCTCGACAAGACCTCGGGGTATACCGCAACCAGAGAATCGACCAACCGCTGAGCAACCGGACGTAGGGTCATCCGCCGAACACCATGACCACGATGATGCCATGGGAACCATTGAGGACGGCCACACCCACCCTGTCGAAATGTGGTGCGGTCGACATCCGCTTTACCGGTGTGGTCTCGGCGAAGGCGGCCTCGACGGCCCTTGCAGTCGCACCCATCCCCACCGCTATCTGAGAACGCACCCATGGGAGACCCGCCGCTGCGAAACGGTCCTCGATGGTCCCATTGACCGGTGAGACCCGACTCAGGTACCCCCCTGTGGCCATCTCGTAAGCGTGGTCCCGCGCCAATGCCGCCAAACCCTCCGACGGCGTCAGTGGCCCAACGCCGGCCCGTTGGCGGGTGACGTTGAGACTGGCGGCCACCCTCTGCGCCTCTGCCCCATCGGGGCTGAGTTCATCGGTTCTCGACTGGGGGATACTCAGCGACTGCCTACCAACGGGCACGGCGCGGACCTCGTCGTCGAAGATGTCGCGCAGTGACCCTATCCGCTGCAACGTCTCATCGACGGACAGGGTGGCGAGGAGGCGGTTGGCGATTCCTTCCTCGGCAGCGACAGCCGAGAGGACTCTCGAGTCGTCGACCAGGTCCGCACCGCCGGGGAACACCCGGGCAACGGTGACGAGAAGCGTCAGAACAAGGATGAGGATGGCGGCAGCGACTGCTAGACCCCCGATGTGGTTGGCGAGACCCAGCACCGGCAGATTTACGATCGGACGCAGGATTCGCTCCACCACAGCGGCTGCCAACCCAACGGCAATGAAGATGAGCACCGGGGCAACGATGCGTGAGATCTCGGCGCCGATGCCGACACGGTCGACGAGGAAGTCGGCCACCGGTCGGGAAAGCGCAAAAGCGGCGAAGATAGACAGTACCAAACCGGCGAGGTTGAGCACCTGTCGCACCAACCCCTGCCGCCATCCCCGGTACAGGGCAAATACGGCAACAGCGCCAATGATGGCGTCGATCATGGATGGTGGTTGGCGATGGGCATATATCCTGGGAGACGAGAGGCTGTATCCGTCAATAATGACATGGAGGTCGCACGCACAATGGCAATCGGCATCGAAGCACCCGGTGGACCGGAACAACTAACCACCCTGAACAAGCCCGCGAGGTCCGCCGATCCCGGTGAGATATCGGTCCGAATCGAGGCGGCAGGGGTCAATTTCGTCGACACCTACCATCGTATTGGGCTCTATCCGCTGGATTTGCCAGTGGTTCTCGGGATGGAGGGGGCCGGAACCGTCGATGAGGTCGGCGACGGTGTCGACGGTGTCGAGGTCGGGGACCGAGTCGCCTGGTCCGGCGCGCTAGGCAGCTACGCCGACAGAATCACCATGTCCGCCGACACTGTCGTCCCGGTGCCCGAGGATGTCAGCACCGAGATAGCGGCTGCCCTGATGCTCCAGGGACTCACCGCCCATTATCTCGTCAACTCGACCTACCCCGTCCAAGAAGGTGATCGGGTTCTCATCCATGCCGGAGCCGGAGGGGTCGGGGGATTGGCCATCCAGCTGGCGGTTCGGGCAGGAGCAGAGGTCTTCACCACGGTGGGCACCGCCGAGAAGGAGGAGATCGCCTCATCGGCGGGAGCGCACCACGTCATCCGCTACGACCAAACCGATTTTGCCGAGGAGATCACGAAGATCGCAGGTCCCCGACCACTGGCCGTGGTGTACGACGGTGTGGGGGCAACGACCTTCGACGGAAGCATCTCGACACTCCGGCCCCGCGGGATGATGGTGACGTTCGGCAATGCCAGTGGACCGGTGGAGCCCGTGTCACCACTCGTCCTCTCCCAGAATGGATCCCTCTTTCTCACCCGGCCCACGCTTGCCAGTTACACGGCGACCAAAGAGGAGCTCCGTTACCGTGCCGACGAGCTGTTCGTGCTAGTGGGATCGGGAGACCTCGCCGTGAGGATCGGCCGAACCTTCCCCCTCGATGAGGCCGCCGACGCCCATCGCGCCTTGGAAGGACGTCAAACCACCGGGAAAGTCCTGCTCCTCCCCTGACCGCAACCCCACCCTTCTGCGCGGATCTTCGCGCCCCAACGCGTCAAAAATCCGCACAGAACGAGGTACCGAGGGACCGGTCCTCAACCGCCGCTCTCGGTCTCCGATTGGTCGTCGATGGCGATGGTCCGGTGCTCGCCGGTGTCGAAGAGACGCTGCTGACCGTCGTCGAGACGGCGACGTAGCCGCTGGATCCTCTCGGGCACCTCCGTGGGCTCGAACATGGCGTCGCTCGCCTCCTCCCACGACTCCCCCAGGACCCGGGTCCGCCAGAGGTGACCGACGACTATCCGGATGGCCGCTGCGGCGGGCACCGCGATGAGAACCCCGAGCAGCCCGGCCAGGGAACCACCAACGATGAGGGCGAGGACGATCACGAGTGGTGACAGATCGACGCGGGAACGTTGCACGATAGGAGTGATCACGTGGTTGTCCACCTGTTGGATGGCCACGAAGATCAACACCGCCCAGACCGCCGTGATAAGGTGGCCGTCCAGGAGTGCCACCCCAGCGGCCAGGGCGCCACCGACGACGGGACCGACGAAGGGGATCAAATTGAGGAATCCGGCGATCATGCCGATGATCAGCCAGAAGGGGACATCGAGGATCCTCAAACCGATGGAGGAAGCAATACCCACGATGATGGCCACGAGCAACTGACCTCTCACGAAGAGACTGAGTGCCATCGTGACCCTGGTGGACACAAAGACAACCTCCGACCGAATCGATTCGGGGATCATGGCGGTGGCCTTTGACTTCCATCGCTCCGAGTCGAGAAGCATGTAGAAGGCGAGGATCGGAGCCAGGGCCAGCATTGTCACCGCTTCGGCAAAGCCACGGATCACGGCGCCGGCTCCCTCACCGACGCTCCCCAGATAGCTACTGAGAGCTTCGGAGTTCTCCTGGAGCCAGACACTTATCGCCTCGGTATCGAACACCCGACCCGTCTCGATCCCGAACCGCTCCCCGAGATTGACCAGACCCTCGTTCAGTTGGGTGTAAAGATCGGGAAGACTCTCGGCGAACTCGGCGATCTGGTCCTGCATGATGGGAACTGTGACCAGCCCGACGAGGAAGAGGACCACTGCGACGATGAGGAAGGCGAGCGTCGCCCCCAAGGGCCGCGGCATCCGCTTTGATGAGAACCAGTGGACCATTGGGTTGAGGAGGAGCACGATCCCCCCGGCGAAGGCGAGCGGAAGCCAGATGATGCGTACCGCCCCAGCGACCTCGAGCACGACCCATCCCAGGATGACGAGCCCAACCGCGGTCCAGACGACGATGCCCATCCGGCGCGCGGATTGAGTGCCGATAGGTGACATGGCACAGATTGTAGGAGAAGAGTGCCCTACCGAGCACCGGGTAGCCCGGCCACGTATGCTGGACGGATCCCATGACTAGCCCGACCACGAATCAGATGACCACAGTTGGCCATCAGGTGGGGCTTGCCGTGGCTTCCTTCGGGGCGCGGTACGCCTTTGGTGTGGTCGGAAGTGGGAACTTCCACATGACGAACGGCCTAATAGACGGGGGCTCGGTGTTCGTCCCGGCTCGCCACGAGTGTGGCGCCGCCACCATGGCCGACGCCTATGCCCGCACCAGCGGTGAGCTGGGGGTGGTCACCCTCCATCAGGGCTGCGGTCTCACCAACGCCCTCACCGGAATCACAGAGGCGGCCAAGAGCCACACCCCGATGCTCATCCTGGCGGCAGACACCTCCTCCGGCGCCGAACGGTCCAATTTCAACATCGACCAGGACGCCATCGCCGCCTCGGTGGGTGCCGTACCCGAACGGGTCTTCTCGGGGTCGACCCATCTCGACGATCTGATCCGTGCCAGGAATATTGCCATGGGTACGGGGGCCACGGTGGTGGTCAACGTTCCCATCGACATCCAGACGGAGGAGGTTCCACGACAGCCAGATCCGACCCCGTTTGCACCAGGACCGCCGCTCTCCCCCGACGACGATTCGGTCGAGGGGTTTGGAAGGCTGCTCGAAAATGCGGAGCGGCCGGTTTTCGTAGCTGGCCGGGGGGCCCGATCGGAACCGGCGCGGGACTCCTTGCTGGCCCTTTCCGAACAAGCCGGCGCTCTGTTGGCAACGTCGGCCGCTGCCAAGGGCCTCCTTGTTGGCTCGCCCTGGAACCTCGACATTTCCGGTGGTTTTGCCACACCTCTAGCTGCTGAGCTGATCATGGGCGCCGACCTCATCGTGGGATGGGGATGCTCGCTCAACATGTGGACCATGCGCCACGGACGTCTGATCAGCCAGGGCACCAAGGTTGTGCAGGTGGACACCGACGCCGACGCTCTCGGTGCCCACCGCCCCATCGACCTCGGTGTTTTGGGTGATGTGTCGGAAACCGCACGCGCAGTCAGCGGCACTGTCTCCCATGGAGAGACCCGGTACCGCACAGACGAGGTGGCCCAACGCATCGCCGAGGAGGGGCGCTGGCGTGACGTTCCCTACCACGACCGCGGTGACGGTGAACGTATCGACCCACGCACCCTCACCATCGGCCTCGATGACATCCTGCCGGCCGATCGGGTGATGGGGTTGGACTCTGGGAACTTCATGGGTTATCCGTCCATGTTCCTCGACGTACCCGACGAACGTGGATTCTGTTTCACCCAGGGTTTCCAGAGCATCGGGCTCGGGCTTGCCACCACCATCGGTGCCGCCTTGGCCCAACCCCATCGTCTCCCCGTGGCGGCCGTCGGCGACGGAGGCATCCTGATGGGCGCCAGCGAACTCGACACGGTGGTCAGGTTGGGGCTCCCGATGGTCGTG
>WHTL01000320.1 GCA_009377735.1 Acidimicrobiia bacterium | reverse complement strand
CGCGTCACCGAACGGGGTGCCAGCCGTGCTGACGACCGAGTCGCCGAAGCAGCGATGGAAGACCGTAAGAAGCAAGGATATTTCTAGTGGCCCTTCGCCGAATCATCTGCGCACTCTCGCCGGGCCTAGACGCCGCTTGCTGCGTCCTCGTCCTAGACGCACCACTGCGGGTGCGCCTTCGTCCTGCGTCCTTGCCATCGGCGCCGATGCCTCGGCGACAGCGCGGCATTGATCCAGCGAAGGACCACTGATGGAACTAGTACGCCTCGCCACGACGGGTTCGGTGGACGACGGGAAGTCGACCCTGATTGGTCGGTTGCTCTACGACACCAAGCAGATCTTCCAGGATCAGCTCGACGCCATCGAGGAAGCTTCCCGGCGTCGTGGCACCGATTACGTCGATTTGGCACTGCTCACCGATGGGCTCAGGGCCGAGAGGGAGCAGGGCATCACCATCGATGTCGCCTACCGCTACTTCGCCACCCCCAAACGGAAGTTCATCCTCGCCGATACCCCTGGCCACATCCAGTACACCCGGAACATGGTCACGGGGTCCTCTACCGCCGATATCGCCCTGATCCTGGTCGATGCCCGCCACGGTGTCCTGGAGCAGACCCGTCGCCACGCCTTCCTGGCGTCTCTTCTGCAGGTGCCCCACCTGATTCTCTGTGTGAACAAGATGGATCTCGTCGACTACTCCGAGGAGCGGTACGACGAGATCGTGGACGACTTCAAGCAGTTCGCCACCCGCCTCGATCTCCACGATCTCCGCACGGTCCCGGTATCGGCCCTGGTGGGCGACAACGTCGTGACCGAGTCGGAGAACATGCCCTGGTATCGAGGACCGGCCGTGCTGCCCCTTTTGGAGGAGATCCACATCTCTTCCGACCGCAACCTCATCGACACCCGCTTCCCGGTGCAGTACGTGGTGAGACCACACCGGATGGAGTTCCAGGACTACCGGGGTTATGCGGGGCGTATCGCCGGTGGTGTGTGGAAGAAGGGTGACGACGTGGTGGTTCTGCCGTCGGGGTTCGAGACCAAGATCGCATCGATCGACACCGCCGAAGGGCCGGTCGACGAGGCCATCCCACCAATGTCGGTGACCCTCCGCCTGGAGGACGATATCGACGTCTCCCGCGGCAACATGATCAGCCGTCCCAACAACCAACCCAAAGTGGGCCAGGACCTCGAGGCGATGGTTTGCTGGATGTCGGAGGACATCACCCTCCGCGAGGGGCAAAAGCTGGCCATAAAACACACCACCAATTGGGTGCGTGGGCTCGTCAAGGAGATCCGGTACGAACTCAATGTGAACACGCTGCATCGAAACGAGGATGCCGACACACTCTCCCTCAACGAGATCGGTCGTGTCAGTATCCGCACCACCAAACCGCTCTTCTACGACGACTATCGCCGCAACCGTAAGACCGGTGCTTTCATCCTGGTCGACGAGGCCACGAACAACACCGTCGGCGCCGGGATGATCATCGGTTCCTCGTGAGCCATCGCAACCTGACCTGGCACGGCGGGGAGGTATCGGGAGGGGAAAGAGCCAACGTAACTGGCGGAAGCGGTGCCACCGTTTGGATGACCGGTCTGTCGGCAAGCGGCAAGTCGACCATCGCCGCCCTCCTCGAGGAACGGCTCATCGCCTCTGGTCGGGCTTCCTACCGTCTCGACGGCGACAACATCCGCCAGGGCCTTAACGGTGATCTGGGCTTCTCACCGGAGGATCGCACCGAGAACATCCGTAGGGTCGGTGAGGTGGCACGTCTCTTCGCCGACGCCGGAGTGGTGGCCATCGTCCCCGTCATCAGCCCCTACGCCTCCGATCGCCAACGGGTGCGCGACATCCACGCGACCGCCGGTCTCTCCTTCTTGGAAGTCTTCGTCGATACCCCGCTTGAGGTGTGTGAGCAGCGTGATCCAAAAGGTCTCTACGCCAAGGCCCGTGCCGGTGAGATAACCGGTTTCACCGGCATCGACGCCCCCTACGAGGCACCCGAGCACCCCGACCTCCGTATCGACACCACCACCACCGACGAGACGACGGCGGTGGAGCAACTCTTGGAGCTTCTCGCAACCCCGTGACGAGCAAGTCCGGGTTGGTTATCGGTCGATCTGATAAGGGGAGCGGATCCCGGGAAACATCGGAAAGTGCTTCACATTCGCGGTGAGGAGATGGCTTCTCGGGGAGGGCCGAGTGCCCTGCCCACAGCCTCAGTATTGCTCGAGATACGAACGGATCTGGCGGACATAGTCGCCGTAATCACGTAGCGCTGAGGGAATCGCGTTGGCGACCACGTCAAGGCCGACCGTCCCGTACTCGTGAGTCAGGATATTGCGCATACCGACCGATGGCAGCAGCCTCTCCGTCAGTTCAGTCGATAGCACGCCCGCCTTGGCCACCAGGTCGAATCCTTCGCGGTATCCGGTAGGTGCCCGATGAGCCACCGCTCTGGCGAGGATTGCGTTGAGGCCCGAGGCGATATCCACCAACTGTGTGAGGATCCGCTCAACCACGTGTCGTCGATCTCGGTCATTCCGTAGATCCGCCCCCGACGACAAGCCTTGACGGTCCAGATCATCGAGGAGGTCAGCCAAAACGACCAGTTTGGCCTCACAAGCGGCAACGTCGAATGGCGGGGGTGTCATGGATTCAAGGAGGCAAGAGCCGCTCGACGCATCTCAGCAGTCTCCATAAACAAGGCGTCGGCTGCCATAGCCGCCTCGGCATAAGCCATTGGTTCGCTCTCGTAGAGTCCCTCACCATCGGCGATCGCACGGACCCGCGCTGTCTCCGTGGCCCGCTCGGCATCGAGCAAATCGACTCGTTCAGTTCCGAGGACGGAGACGAGATCCTCTAACAGACCGAGGATGTCGTGGGGGTCGCCGGGTTCGAACATCACTCCAATGTCGAGGTCGCCGGGATCATCGGTAGCTGGATCGACGGCGCTTCCGAATAGGGTGAGAACCCGAACCGAGTGGGCGCGACAAATGGTGTCGAACTCCTCCTCGGAAAGGGTTCGAATCCGCCTGAGAGCCGTCTGTATCTCGCCCATGACCATCATCGTAGTGACTGAATGGGACGAGAATTCTTGCCAGCTGATTATGTGGCCAGTACGAGCCGGGGATCCCTATCCAGGAAGGCGGCCTGGCGCTCGGCTGCCTTCTCCAGAGCGAAGAGTTCGTCCGTGTCGAGACCACGAAAGAGGTTGACCTCGAAGGAGACCTCGCCCTTGCGGATCGTGCGTCGCATGCCGCCCACCATCTGCCCGTCGACCAGAGCCATCCCGATGTTGCTTCTCCGTCCGCCCGGGGACGATGCCTTCGAGGTCGAGAAGCGAGCGGGAGTCCTGGTAGCCGTTGTGATACTCGTCGAGGGCGATCAACAAGTGACCTCGTGGTGTGGGCGGCCACTCGGGAGAGGGAGGAGGGGGGCCGTGCCAATATGTCTTTCCCCCGTGGTCGAAATGGTCGAGCTGGTCACCGATGGCGCCAAGACCGGCACGCACGTCGGTGAGGGTCATCGTCGCCCAATAGGCAAGGTCCCTTTCCGTGGCGGGGCCGTGACCCATGAAATAGCGTAAGACGAGCTCGGCGATCGCCTTGTCCCGGTCGAGGCGCCGGGCTCCCGGCGCCCTTTCTTCCAACAAGGCATATGTCTGGGTTGATCCCTCCGTTGGTCCGCTGCAGATGACGAGGGAGGCCTCGGCGTGGAACATCATCATCATCATCACCACCATCCGCTCGTCGGGGAACCCGGCGTCGCGGAGACGCTCCCCCAGGGCCGCCCTGGTGAGCTGCCCCTTCTCCGACAAAATGGAGCCGATCAGGTCGGTTGAGGACTCCAGCGTTGCGGCATCGATGTCGTGTGCCCTCTGGAGTTGGGTGAGTGTAGCGTTGATGCGTGGCGCCGTCAGCTCGACGAGCCAGCGGATGTCATCGGGACGGACGAAGTGCCAGGTAGGGCGGAGAACATGGGTTCGAAGGATCTCGCCATCGTTGAACTGGCGGCTGAACTCCTCGGCGGTCACTCCGTCGGTACGGGTTGCCACCGCCCACATGGCATGGGCATACTGCTCGGCCTGTATTCCCACCAGGCCATCGACGACAGCCGTCGCCGACGGGTACGACATTGCGGCCAGCCCCAGGTTGTGCAATCGCCAAGAGGCAATGGTCGGGTCGTCCATGGTGCCCTCCTTCCGAGCGGGTCATGCTAGCTACACCGAGCTTCCGGATATCTGGCAACGGTTCTACGCTCCTGGAGTCATGACACCCAGAAACGACATCGAGAACTTGGTCGCCAACACCATCCGTGGTTTGGCCATGGACGCCGTCCAGAAGGCGAATTCGGGACATCCCGGCATGCCCATGGGTATGGCCGACATCGCCACCGTGGTCTGGGGCCGCTACCTCACCGTCGACCCCGACCACCCCACCTGGCCCAACAGGGACCGATTCGTCCTTAGCAACGGCCACGGTTCCATGCTCCTCT
>WHTL01000381.1 GCA_009377735.1 Acidimicrobiia bacterium | reverse complement strand
TTTGATATTTCGGCGAGCAATTTTCGGTCCTGGCAAGGACGCACAACGAAGGCGCACTGGCCGTTCGTCGAGGCGGAGGACGCAGCCAGGGGTGAAAAGGGCCGCTGAAATACATGCATGATCTGCCGGACAGGACACTAGGCACTAACCAACCGTCTCCGAAAGGACCTGGGCGAAGCGGTCGATGTCCCCGAGATCGTTGTAGACATGTGGGGAGACCCTGATGACATTCCCCCTGACGCTGACATGCACCGAGGACTCCGCCATCTGGGAAGCGAGCTGTTTGGGGTAGAGACCTTCCGGAAGCGTGAGCCCCACCAGATGGGGTGATCGCAGCTCGGCTGGGGGCGCCACGAACCCGAGGGGCTCAGCCAACTCGACGACGGCACTGGCGAGTGGCGAGATTGTGGCGGCGACCCGATCCACACCCCACTCGAGCAGTTGATCTAGGGCCCTGGTCAGCATGGGGACCAGGACGAAGTTGGCCGTCTCGCCAACGTCGTAACGTCGTGCACCCGATCGGAAGAGGTCGGTGTAGTCGACCAGACCGGCGAAATCGTCGGCACCGTCACGGTTGACCCACCCGAACTCGATGGGACGTCCCTGACGATGGCGGGGGTGAACCCAGACCAGACACATGCTGTAGGGGCCAAGTAGCCATTTGTATGCCGCGGTGACGAGAAAGTCCGGTTGCAGATCGTCTACGTCGATTGCTGCCGCGCCCACCCATTGTGTGCCGTCGACGACGAATGCTGCCCCAACTTCCCTGGTGCGGTCGGAGACGGCCCTCAGATCAACGATGGTGCCATCGGTCCAATGACAAGGCGGGACGGCCACAACGGATGTTGCTTCACCGACCACGTCGAGGATCGCCGCCGTCCAGTCCTGGTCATCGGGTCGAGTCACCGTGACGACATTTCCCCCCGTACGGGCGGCGAGATCCGTCCAGGGATACACGTTCGAGGGAAACTGATCTTCGATCACGACGATCTCACCACCCGTGGCCGGGGCGAGATTCGAGGCGGCGAGGGACAGGCCGTATGAAGCAGACGGCACCACTGCCACCCCGTCGGCATCACCACCAACCAGAGCGGCGAACCGCTCTCTCAGGGTCTCCACCCCGGAGAAGAAATCGTCGGATCCGATCTGCCACGGCGTTGCCTTTCGGGCCACACCTTCTCTTCCGGCCTCGGTGACCGAACGCAATTGCGGCGACATGTAGGCACAATTGAGGTAGGTCACCCCGCCCGGGATCTCGAAGAGATCCGATTGGGACACGAGGGAGTTCATCTCAGGCCTCCTCCACCTCAACGGTCGAACCCGGTGTAACCCGGATGGTGAGAACCGTGCCAACCTCCCCCGGCGACTCCCAACCGTCCTCGGTCGGGCTCCAACCCTCCGGCACGACGGCGTCGCCGGTCACCACCACCCGACGTGCCGCTGGCACCGTCACCCTGAAGCGGCCCTGGAAGTGGGCTTCGTTGATATTTGCCCCCAACAGGAATGATCCGGAGCCCGCGGCCCGGATACGATCCAACTCAACGTCCACCAGGTCAGCATCGTGACGACCCCGTGTGCTCAATGACCAGGTGATTCCATCGCCGAGCCGCACGGTCCACCCGTCACTACGAACCCAGCCGTCCGCGTCCTCAACGGTGGCGACCACTTCCATGCTGTCACCGGTTCTTGTCTCGGTTATCGACGGTGGACCGATGCTACCCCCGATGGTTCTAGGAGTCACCGAGTAGGACACACTATCGCCACCATCGCCAAGGACGAGGGAGCCGGCTATCGCCAGCTCGAGATAAGCCGATTCCAAGGCGGGGTCGGCATCGACGGTCACCACGGAGCGAGCCGACGGCAACCAAGTCCACCCCGTGAAATGGAGGCCTAGGGCACCCAGCGTCACCAGGATCATGACCAACGGGATGGTGATGCCCCGCACCTTGGGAGAAAGCCGATGCACGATGATGACTGTTACAGCTGGCACTCCGAGAAGAGGCCAGCTCGCTATCAGATCGAGGATGATCGTCGGGTTGAGGAACCCGACGAGTGATCCTGTGACACAAACAGCGATTATCGCCAGGAAGCCCAGCCACAGAAGGACAGGGGTGCCGTTGGCATCGCTCACGGCTCGTGGCTCGACCCCAGCACCACCACGACATCAGCGCCCCACTCCTCTGCCACCGCAGCGTCCTCGGAGACCTCGGCGTCGGGGAACTCCTCGGCGATGACGAACGCCTCGGCACCGAAGTCGGGGGCGTGTACCACCCGGGAAGTCTCGATCAGCTCACCGAAATCGTCGGCGGGCCCCATCTGGTAGCCGAGCTCAGCCAGCATCTCACTGGTGTCCCCCGCCAGCCCGGCGGTTCCCTCGGCGTTGAGGACCACGACCGTGACCTCACCAGGGGGTCGGCCGGTGATGGTCGTAGTAGTTTGGCCCGTCGTGGTGGTGGCAGCGGTGGTCGTCGGCGCCCCCGTCGACGGTGGCGTGGTGGTTGCCGGGACACTAGTCGATGGGACCCCCTCCGATGTTGCAGGGCTCTCTCCAGTCGTGTCAGCCGACGCACTGGTATCGGTCGCATCGTTCGTCGTCGTGGCGGCGGCGGTGTCATCGGGGTCGTCGCCGGTAAAGGCCCACAGGATAAGAAAAAGGGCAAGGCCGATGGCGATGATGGATCCGATTAGCCGGACGAGTTGCAGCCCGTCGCCCCGTTCCGGATCGAGATGCCTCCCACTCATCGGGACACGGACCCAGCCGAGAGGGGGAAACTATTGCGTTGGTCGTTTGCTGTCACTTTGTTCCTCGATCTTCCCTGGGTCTCACACGCCACTAACGACCCAAGGTAATGGAAGCGTCTCCCCATTAAGGGTGTTTCTCATATCCGCTGTGGGATAATACCCACTCGCCGGGTTAGCTCAGGGGTAGAGCATTCGCCTTGTAAGCGAACGGCCATCGGTTCGAATCCGATACCCGGCTCTCGTTCACCTGCGGCCCGACCTCACCGTTGTCCCAACTACCTCAACCCAGGGTGGAGGACACCGCCGGGCGAACACCTCCGCCCTAGGTTCGAGCAGTTACCTCAACCCAGGGTGGAGGACACCACCGGACGAACATGTCCTGTCGCGGGGCATATCTGACATATGTCGCGGGGCATATCTGACAGTTCATGTTGGTCTTCCTGGTCGGGGGTGGAGCGGCTGGTAGCGGCGGGTGGGGTCGAGTGTGAGGTGCCGTATCTGGTGGGTGTTGATGAAGATGTGGCAGGCGGTGCCGGTGATGATCACGGTTGCGGTCTTCCCGTCATGGACATTGCCGATGGTGATGCTGTATCTCCCTGAGATCCGGTTACCGATGTCACAGACTCCGTTTCTGACGGTGACTCGGTGAACTCG
>WHTL01000376.1 GCA_009377735.1 Acidimicrobiia bacterium | reverse complement strand
TGACCAGTATCAGGGCTGGTGGCACGCACCCAAGCCTGACCTCCGAGATCCCGACCACTGGCGATCACGAGGCTACGGGACACGTCGGATGCAACCACCTCAAACCCGAGAACCATCCGAACAAGACAGACAGAAACCGAGTCGCGGAGGTTAGGTCGGACGGCCCCGACCACGCGAGAAGTGAGCCAGAGGCAGCCGTAGGGGGTCTGGGGGACGGAGTCCCCCAGAAATAACCGCCCCAGAGATAACAGTCGATCCCGGGCTTGGCCCGGGATCGATGCGATGGCCCAACCCTGGGTCTCGCTCTTCGGTGAATGCTTGGTGCTGGCTACTCCTGTTACACGCCCAGCAGTGCCGGTTCGTTCCCCACAGCGGAGCGGATGGTTCCTTCTGCCCGCTCCCGGCGTCGGTATGCGGCGTGATAGGTGAGTCCCTCCGCTGCGGCCACGGCCTCCATGGACACCCCGGCCCGTGACCGGATCACGATCCGAGCCGTGTCCTCGGGGACCCTCGCCACGTTCATAACCCAAGCGATGAGCTCCTCTTCGGCCATGGATTCCAGAACGGTGTCCTCCACACTGGTGGCGTGATCGGGTCGATCCCACTCCGAAGCCACCTCTGAGGTTGCTACCTCCCACGACCCGGAGAGGTATCGCTGCACGGTCTTGCGAGCCTGCCCACACACGGCCCTGACCGCTCGCTTGGGGAGGGCGCCCTTGGCAAGACGCTCCCATGTGGCAGAAACGATGAGTTCTGCGACGTCCTCTCCCGTCCATGCCGAGAGCCGGTACGTTGCCTTACGGAGCCGAGGCGCCAACACGGCCAGTGCCAGCTCCAAAGAGCCGGGCTTCCCGCAGTCGGCAAGATGCCCGACGATCACATCGGCAAGCTCTTCATCGCTGGTGGCGTCCAGCAGGCCGTCCACTGTCTTGAAACCGAGTGAGGCGACACATTCGTCGATGTCGTCTCGTCGGTCGATGTTTGCTTTGATCTTGTTCCAGTCCATTTGGTTGCACCTCCGCTGGTGTCTGGTGCACCCAACATCGGATAGCGACCTCTCCCCACGGCTGACAGATAGCTGACAAACCCCACTTTGGTGTCCGACATATTCGTGTGGAAACGATCTCAAACTCTCTTCTCTGTATGGGTTTTCAGCGATTGCCGGTCGACTCACTAGTGTCGGACACACCGATATGTGCTCCAAGAGGTGAAGCCATGGCCAAAAGAGGGCGTCCCCGACGAAGTGTCACCCTGAATCCCGAAACCATCACCTATGTAGAGAGTTATGCGCAGCGGAATGGTGGTCTTACCTTCTCAGCGGCATTGGAGGCGGTGATCACCGAGCATGCTGAAGGGCGCACCTCCGCTCTACTCGGAGCCGCTATCGGGACCGATGATCCGGCACAGCATCTCGCCCTCCCGTCGATACTCCGCACCCGACGCCGGTGGATCGAATGAGCGCAGATCGACACAGACTTAGCCGTGGTTCGTACGTGTCCCTAGATGAGGACCAATACCTCGTGGTTCAACACGATGCGCTGGACCGCCTACCCACGGTTGTTGCCCTCCCAGCCACACCTCAGCCGGTGGCACACCGGCCGCCGTTGGTCGTGGTGGATTCCGACAACGATCTCTGGATCCACACCTACGCCCCGGCCACCCTGTGGCGGGACGACCTCACCTTTTCGGGAGAGACGATTTCGGCCGAGATCATGGTTGCAGTGGATGCCGGGATCGCCTCCGTGGTCGATGTGGCCGTCATCGCCTAAGCACGTAAGGTGAGCCACCCGGTATCGCTATCGAACCCGGAGAGTCTTCTTGAATCTCACCGATGCAGATCTCGTCGTCCTCGACGACAGAGTCCGGTGTCACGCCGCCACCTACCTGCTCCTCGACGGACGGGAACGGAGCCTGGGATTGATCGATGCAATTGGGGCCCTCTCCGCCTTTCGTGATTACGGTGTCGACCAGACTCGTATGGAGGTGATGTACCTCGTCGGTGATCTCCTTCACAACCGGCTCGTCGAGATCGGCCCACCAGGCGAGGAACCTTGGTCGGGGGACGTCCCATCCCTTCTCAATGCTCTCCACGAACGTTGGGATCGGGTCAGGGCGCCAGCGGACCTCGAGGAGGTGGTTGCCGTCGCACTCACCTTCGATGGGCGTCGGCGCGCCATGCAGCTTGCAACCGCACGCTCCGAGATGCCCGCCCAGGGCATCGTCGAAGAGATGCTGGGTTGGGCGATGGAAGCACCCGTGTTGGTCCAGGAGCTGAAGTTCCTCGTCGATATCGGAATGGAGGAGGATCGGATCGGCGCCCTATGTGAGCTCCTTGAGGTGATTGTTGGAGGGAGTCTTGCGATCTGGGTGCCGACCGGGAGCCGGCCCGACAGCTTCGAAAGAGACGCTGAGACGGCAGTGGAGATTCTCACCGGCGGGATCGACGCCCTCTCCGGATGGGACGACCTACGTGACCGACGTCACCTCGCTAGTGCTGGTTGGCTGGTTATCGGAGACCCGGGTACGACTCTCATGGACCGACGCGAAACGTCGGCAAAACTGGACCCGGGTCTGGAACCGGGTCCTGGCTGGTCGGCACCCGAGCGTCCCCTGGCGGGACCAGCCGTCCCCTACCCGAGCCCGTCACGTCGTCACGTCGACCTCGCCAAGCTGGGTCTTTTCGCCGAGATCGTCGCAGCCGGTGTGGAAACCCACGGCATCGACTACCTGCCCTGGACCCTGTCCCAACTGGATTCGACGATCAAGGGCCACCACATGCGGATGACCTGCCTATCTCTTCTCGGAAGGTGGCAGTCTGAAGGGCTCATCCGGCTGGGGACTGCCGACGAGGGGCCTTGGGAGGGATCCGCCGAGGCCATCATCGGTCGCATCGCCGCCGTGTGGAGCCCCGCCGTTAGCGACGGAGAGATCGTCTTCTCGCTCACCGACGAGGGTCGCACCGTCGGGAGCAGACGTGACGAGGAAAGAGGAAAGAATCCGAACACTGACATCGCTCTCGACTGGGTCGTGAGCTGGGCGGAGGAACATCCCGTCGATGCCGGAGAGGTGTTTTGGCTGATGGACTATCTCTTCGGTGACGACCTGCTGCACCGGGCGGTGCAGATGGTGGGCGACGGAGCGGCGAAGGGTCTCATCCGCTTTGCAGGTCCCCATCCCAACCACATACCCCCCGGGGAGCCGAGAGTCGATCATCGTCGGTTCGAGCTCGCCTGTCGTACTGTCGGTGGCCAAGCGGGAGGTCACCTCTCCCGAGCCGGCTACTTGGTGCCCGCCGACGGTGGCAACGAGGAGTGATTGCCGTGATGTGGCGGAGGCGGCTTAGGGTCGCCTACCCCGTTCTGCGCGTCGAATCTCGCTCCATCGCGTCAAAAATCCGCGCAGAACAGCAGCCTGAGGTTGCCTACCCCGTTCTGCGCGTC
>WHTL01000066.1 GCA_009377735.1 Acidimicrobiia bacterium | reverse complement strand
TCTACATCCCCCTGCGAGAGGTTTGGGCCTATCGCCCCCGTGTGACGGTCTCAGCGTCATCGCTGACACCCGGGACGTACACCCCTTACGCCCGAGGGGTTACAGAACCCTGACCATGCCTCAGGGGTGACCCCTGATACTTCTGGGGGCCTCCGTCCCCCAGACCCCCAACGGCTGCCTCGTATTCACGTTTCGCTTGGTCGGGGCCGTCCGACTTCAACTCCGTGACACGGCTCCTGTCTGTCGGGTCCGGGGTGGTATTCGGGTTCGGTGGTCGTGATTCTCGATGTTCAACCTAGCCGTGGGTTCCATGGCATATCACCTATCCCGGCGAGCGCTTCCCACCCACCACCACATCATCTGCACGACCGCCCACGTCCCGAAGTCTGGCCTCGTCGCTCGTTGCGGCGCACCTGGTCCCTGACTTCGTTAATTCTGAGATTCCCTCGCAGTCGACCTCCCCCAGACCCCCAACGGCTGCCGGCTCCCTACTCATGCACCTTGCACCGGCCCACAACGGCGAAATGGACCGAGTCGGCGCCGAACTGGTGGCGCTGCAAGAGATCAGAGAGACCGCCGATCTCCGACAAGGGGACGTCAACGGTGCGACCACAGACCTCACAGGCGAGATGATGATGACGTTCCTGGGCCATATGCACTATCGATCCTGAGTGTCCCAGATGGACGTGGTGCGCCAAGCCGTGCTCCTCGAGGAGGTCCACGGTCCGGTAAACGGTGGATACGTCGAGGTGATCGTCGACCAGCTCCGAAGCGCGTTTGGCAAGGGTGGCGATATCGACATGTTCAGTGCCGGACGACACGAGTGCCTCGCAAATTGCACGCCGAGGCCGGGTGATCCTAACCCCGGCTGACCGGAGGGTCTCCACCATCTCATCAGCCGTCACCGGATGCCTCCACGAATCGCTCCAGGACGTCGAGGGCGGCGCCGGAGTCGATCGACTTCCTGGCGTCCTCGACGCCGTCGACGAATCCCTCGGAGATCCCGGCGGCGACCAAGGCGGCCGAAGCATTCACCAACACGACGTCGCGTCGGGCACCCTTCTCCCCTCCGAGCACCGATCGTATGGTGGCAGCGTTCTCTTCGGCGGTTCCCCCTCTGATCTCGTCCAGCTCGGCGGACTCGACACCAAAGTCCGAAGGGGTGAACTCGGCGTGGGTGACCCGTTCCTCCTTGTACCTCCCGATGAGGGTGGGTCCGGTCACGGTGATCTCGTCGAGCCCATCCGATCCGTGGACCACGAAGGCATAGTCCACACCAAGCTCCACCAGGGCCAACAGCATGGGATCGACCAGAGACCGATCGGCAACGCCCACGACATATCGTTTTACGCCTGCCGGGTTGGCCATAGGCCCCAGAATGTTGAAGAGGGTTCGCACACCCATCTCGGACCTCACCGGGCCGACATGTCTCATCGCAGGGTGATATGCCCTGGCGAAGAGAAACCCGAAGCCAACCTCCTCGACGATCGCAGCCGTCTCTTCTGGGGGGAGTTCGATGTCTGCTCCAAGTGCCTCCAGGACATCGGCCGTGCCCACAGAGGAGGACGCGGAGCGGTTTCCGTGTTTGGCGACTCTGGCGCCACCACCGGCGGCTACAAATGCGGCTGCGGTTGAGATATTGAAGGTATTGGCCCCGTCCCCACCGGTGCCGACGACATCCACCAGACCAGACGGGTCGATGGGGACCGACACTGCGGCGGCCCTCATTGCACTGAGCGCCCCGGCGATCTCGGAGTTTGCCTCCCCTTTTGTCTTGAGACCCATAAGGAGGGCCCCTACCTGGGCTGGTGTGGCGCGGCCTTCCATGATCTCGGTGAAGGCTGCGGCCGCCTCCTCCAGGCCAAGGTCCTCCCCTGAGCCGATCCTGTCCAACCACTGAGCCCACGATGCTGTTGTCATCACCAGGATCCTAGGCGACCGGTAAGGCGGTAACCTCTACCGTGATGTTGTCTCTCATCCGGTGGTGGGTGGTCGCGGTGGGCATTGCGGGTGGAGCCCTGACCGTCGCCCTATCGAACCTGCTCCTGGCCTTTATCTTGTCCCAGCTTGGTGTGGCAGACGCCGGGATTGCCGCCCGGCCCATCTCGGTGCTTATCGGATTCGCCGGTGGCAGCGCCGTGGCAGCACGGATGGCCCCGGTGGCCGGACGTTTCCATGGTGCCGTGGCCGCGCTGGGCATGGCGGGTCTGATAATCGTCGCCGTCGGCGCTTCCGGTAGTCCCCTCCCCCTCCCTCAGGTGGTGCTCCTGGTGCTCCTCGCGGTCGTGATCGGTTGGCTCACGGGGTGGTTTGCGGATCGCCACACGGTAGAATAGGAAGGCGAGTTCGCCAGGCGACCGCGGTGGAAGCACCGAGGAAAGTCCGGACTCCACAGGGCAAGGTGCTGGGTACTCCCAGGCGGGGCGACCCGACGGAAAGTGCCGCAGAGAACAGACCGCCGATGGCCCCACGGGGCACAGGCAAGGGTGAAACGGTGGGGTAAGAGCCCACCAGCGATCCGGGTGACCGGGTCGGCTCGGCAAACCCCACCCGGAGCAAGGCCACGCAGGGACCAGATTGCCCGTCTAATGGTCCCGGGTAGGCCGCATGAGGTCACGGGTAACCGTGATCCCAGATGGATGGTCGCCCGGGGTTGTTCCCACGACCCCTGACAGAATCCGGCTTATCGGCGGACTCGCACTCCAGCGGATAGTGACGGCACTCGCTCGTCCGGAGGCGGTGGTGGCGGTGAGGTCCCTTCGCCAAATGGGGTACCGGGGAGTTGTTCACGGTGGTGGGGGGTGAGCCAATTGGAGAGATCGGGGCCGTAGGGAACGATGCCTGTGGGATTGATCGAGGTGTGGACCAGGTAATAGTGGTCCTTGATCTGTTGAAAGTCGATGGTGTCCCCGAATCCCGGCGTCTGGAAGAGGTCACGGCTGTAAGACCAGAGCACGTCCATCTCGGTGAGCTTGCTGCGGTTGCACCGGAAGTGGTTGTGATAGACCGAGTCGAAACGGACCAGTGTTGTAAATAGCCTGATATCGGCCTCAGTGATGGTGTCCCCTACGAGGTAACGCTGTCGCTCCAGATGGTCGGAGAGGAGATCGAGCCGTTGGAACAGGTTGCGGTATGCCCTCTCATATGACGTCTGTGAGGTGGCGAAACCGGCCTTGTACACCCCATCGTTGACATCGTCATAGAAGGAATCGGCGAACTCCAGAATCTCATCACGTCTGTCATCGGGAATGAGATCGGGCGCGCCATCTCGGTGGTAATCGGACCATTCGGTGGAGAAGTCGAGGGTCATCTGGGCAAAGTCGTTGATGACCACCTTCCCGGTAGGGATGTCGACGATGGCTGGAACGGTGATTCCGAGGTCGAAGTCGGGGTCCCGGGCGTAGTAGGCCTCGCCGAGACGCTCGATGCCAAGGACGGGATCTACCCCGCCGGGGTCGAGATCGAAGGTCCAACTTCGTTCGTCATGGGTGGGTCCGGCGAGGGCAAGGGAGATGACCGACTCCAAACCGAGGAGACGACGCACAATTACCGCCCGATTCGCCCAGGGGCAGGCGCGGGCCACGGCGAGACGATATCGCCCCGGCTCCACGGGGTAACCATCTCGTCCGTCTTTGGTGATTCTTGTCGTTATATAACGGGTGTCGCGGTTGTACGATCCACTCTCTTCGGTTGCCTGATTGGCGCCTATGTTCTTCTGGGTCACCGAATTCAGGGTAGAGGTACCGACAGACCCAGGGCACCGGTAGCCTTCGGGTATGTCGGAACCGCGTCTTATCGTTGCCGCCAACCGGCTCCCGGTCGCTTGGGACGAGACCGAGAAATCCTGGTCCACATCCCCCGGTGGTCTTGTTGCCGCCCTTGCACCCGTACTTGAGGAGACGGACGGCATCTGGGTGGGCTGGCCGGGAACGGCCAACACCGATCCCGGTCGCTTCGAGGTGGATGACATCGAGATGTTTGCGGTGCCTCTCTCCAAGGATGAACTCGACTCCTATTACTACGGCTTCTGCAACGGAACGATCTGGCCGCTCTACCACGATGCGATACGACCGCCCGAGTTTCATCGTCACTGGTGGAAGCCGTACCAGGAAGTCAATCGGAGATTCGCCAATGCGATCCTCGAGGTCGCCAAACCCGGCGACGCCATCTGGATCCACGACTATCAACTCCAGTTGGTGCCCGAGATGATCCGCTCCGAGCTCCCGGACGCACGGATCGGATTCTTCCTCCACATCCCCTTCCCACCACCGGAGATCTATGGCCGCCTCCCGTGGAGAGCCGAACTGCTCGAGGGCCTCCTCGGTGCCGACATCGTTGGATTCCAGACCGTTTCGGCAGCACGGAACTTTGCACGCAGTGCAAACCACTACACCTCTGCCACTGGAAACACCGACGCCATCCATTTCAAGGAGAGGACCATCACAGCGGAGACAGCGCCAATCAGCATCGACACCGCCCTCTTTGAAAAGCTGGCGAAGGACCCAGATGTGGCCTTGAGTGGCCAACAGCTCCTCGAGGACCTGGGTAAGCCCGAAGTGATGATCCTAGGAGTTGACAGGCTCGACTATTCGAAGGGAATCGATATCCGGTTGCGGGCTCTCGACACCCTGTTCTCACGACATCCGGAGCTTCAAGAGAAGGTCAGCTTCGTCCAGGTGGCGGTTCCCAGCCGAGAAGACGTCGACGCCTACCAGGACACCCGCCGGAATATCGAGGAAGGTGTTGGCCGCATCAACGGGCGGTTCGGGACGATGGAGTGGACGCCGGTCCATTATCTCTACCGCACCCTGGATCGCAAGGATCTCGTCGCCCTCTACCGTGAGGCGGACGTAATGTTGGTCACACCCCTCCGGGACGGGATGAACCTCGTGGCGAAGGAGTATGTCGCCTCACGGGTGGGCATCGGCGGCGTCTTGGTGCTCTCGGAATTCGCCGGTGCCGCCGAACGGCTGTCGCAGGCAGTGCTGGTGAACCCCTACGACGTGGACGGATTGGCCACAGGGCTGCTCGACGCCATCCACATGCACGAAGATGAGGCGGCCGAACGAATGAGCGCCATGAGATCCCATCTGCAGCGCTGGGACGTCCACGCCTGGGCGCGCTACTGTCTGGGGCGGCTTGGGCTGTGAGGCAAGTGTCCATGAACGAGGCGTTGGCCCGATTCGCCGGACCGGGGCACATCCTCTGTGCCTTCGACTTTGACGGAACCCTCTCGGAGATCGTCCTCGAACCCGATGATGCCACCCCGGTGCCGGGAGCCGTGGAGGCACTGGAGAAGCTGGTCTCTCTCGAGGGTGTCGAGGTTGCGGTTCTCAGCGGAAGGATTCACCACGAGTTGCAAGAGCGACTCCATCACCCCGATCTCGTCCTCATCGGGGAACACGGCTCCGATCACGGCCACAACGACCCCGATGGTCTTGCACCTCTACAGGATCTGATCGATGATCTCGGGAAGTTGGTCGCCGCCGCACCGGGGAGCAGGCTTGAGGTCAAATCGAAATCGGTTGTCCTCCATACCCGCAATGTTCTCGGCAATGTCAAAGACGCTCTCGCCACACGGGCCAAGTCGTTGGTGGACGAGGGATCCGAAATCGTCATCATGGAGGGCAAGGAGGTGGTCGAGTTCTCTGTCTCCGGCGCAGACAAGGGCTCAGCAATGGTGGGTCTCGCGGAACGACTGGGAACGGAACGTACCCTGTACGTGGGAGATGACGTCACCGACGAGGACGCCTTCTCGGTATTGGGGGACGATGACCTCGGCATCAAGGTGGGTACGGGTGAAACCAGGGCCGACTATCTCGTTCCCGATCCGTCGGCCGTCGTCGGAATGATGGAGAGGCTGGTCGAGCTGCGAAAGGCAGAGCACTGAGATGTGTGGGCGATATTCCTTGAGCGGCGACCGCGACTTCTACTCCGACTACTACCAAGTGGATGATGTGGCAGGTGAACCCCTCGAGGCGTCGTGGAACGTGGCGCCAACCGATCCTGTCTACGTTATCGCCGAGCACAGGGAACGACCCAAAGAAGACGGTGCCGAGCCCGGAGGTATTAAACGGATCATGGGAACGATGTCGTGGGGTCTCATCCCGCACTGGGCCAAGGATCGTCGCTCCATGAACATCAACGCCAGGGCCGAGACGATCACTACCAAGTCGACGTTCCGCGATGCCTTCAGGCGTCATCGTTGTCTCATCCCCGCTGACGGTTTCTACGAGTGGGAGCCCAAGGAAGAGGGACGGACACCCCATTGGGTCCACAGGGCAGATGGCCACCCCATGACCTTCGCCGGCATATGGGCCGCCCGACGCGACGATGAGACCGGTGAGTGGATGCGTACATGTGCCATCATCACCACCAAGGCGGAGGGGGTAATAGCCGATATCCACGACCGGATGCCCGTGGCCCTCCTCGACGAGGTCTGGGAGCCGTGGCTGTCGCGAGACATTACCGAACCTGACGAGGCGAAGGCCCTACTGCAACCGATTGATCCCGACCTGATCATGGAGCACCCGGTGTCCTCGGAGGTAAACAACGTCCGCAACAACGGTCGACACCTGCCTGATCCGGTGTAGTGGTGCGCCACCCCAGACCCCACCGCCCTCGTTCTGCGCGTGAAAACTCGCTCCAACGCGTCAAAAATCCGCACAGAACGAACCCCAGCGGCCCTCGTCCTCGTTCTGCGCGTGAAAACTCGCTCCAACGCGTCAAAAATCCGCGCAGAACGATCCTGGGACGCACCACTAGCCTCGGAGAGCGTGACCCGACTCCTTCTTATCAGACATGCCCCTATCGACGACACCGGGACGCGGTTGAGTGGTCGTGAGACGGGACATCATCTCGGGCAGACCGGTCGGAGGGAGGCAACAGGCTTGGCTGATCGTCTTGCCGACATCAGCCTCACCGCCGTCTACTGCTCCCCCATCGAGCGAGCCGCCGAAACAGCTGCGATCATCGCCGACAAGAGTGGTCTCGAACCTATCATCGAACCCGGCTTCAACGAGGTGGACATGGGTGACTGGGCAGGTCGCACCCTCAAAAGCTTGCAGCGGCTCAAAGCCTGGCAAACGGTTCAATTCAACCCGTCGCGTTTCCACTTCCCCAACGGCGAGCACATGGTTGAAATGCAATCCCGTGGTGTGCGCGCCTGCGAGCAGATCGTGGCGAGGCATCGTCGCAACGACGTCGTGGCAGGGGTAGGACATGCCGATGTCATAAAGGCGGTGCTAAGCCACTACCTCGGCCAACCCCTCGACTTGTTTCAGCGCATCATCGTGGGTACCACATCCGTATCCGTCATCGATTTCCCCCAGTCGGGTATCCCCGTGGTATCGGCGATCAACAGCAACGGAGGTGGCGGTTCATGGCGATGACAGACCTCGGGCCGGCGGAACGATTTGCGGGCGGAGCGATCGGTGAACCTGGCCACCGAACCTTCCACATCCAGGTCGTCATCGACGGCGAGACCCTCAACTTCCCTTGCGAAAAGCAGGAAATGGCCGCACTCGCCACCCAGAGCCTCGAGCTGCTCGAGCTGGGAGTCATCGAGCTCGACGACGAGGTGGTGGCAACCATCGCCGCCACCGGTCTGGAGTTGGTGGATATCGATGGAGAGGTCTTCCGGGTCGGCGGGATCAGAATCGGTGTGTTGGAGTCGGGTCTGATATCCATTGAGTTGGACCCAACGGAAGAGGGCGCCGACGGGGTGCGCTTCCTGGTCAGCCCAGAGCAACTCAAGGCGATGTCTCTCATCGCCCTGCGGGTGGTGGAGGCCGGCCGACCGATCTGTCCCCGCTGCCAACTCCCCGAGGACCCCGAAGGTCACCGCTGCCCTGCGGTCAACGGGAACCACCGGTAGTGGACCACCCGCTCTCCCTCACTGGGATCGTGGGTCGCTACGCCGATACTTCCAATCTGACACTCCTCGCCACAGATGAGGCGGGCTCCCAATGGGTCTACAAGGCCGAGTCGGGGGAACGGCCCCTCTGGGATTTCCCACGAGGAAGTCTTTGGCGTCGTGAGATCGCCTTCTACCTACTCGACCGGGCACTCGGTTTCGGTGTGGTTCCCGAGACCGTGGAGGCTAACGGCCCCATGGGCATGGGATCCGCCCAGCAACACGTCTCCATGGATAACGCCTTCGATCCCCGGACCCTCCTCGATCCACCCGATGAGCGTTTCTGGCCGATAGCCATCCTCGACGTCATCGCCAACAACGCCGATCGCAAGCTGGGTCATGTGCTCGTCGATGGTGGGAGTCTTTGGGCCATCGACAACGGGCTCACATTCCATCCAGAAGAGAAGCTCCGAACCGTGCTCTGGATGCTGGCAGGAGAGGAGATTCCCCACCATTACCACTCGGCGCTGCAAGACCTCCTCCCCCAATTAGAAGACGATCTCGGCGCCCAGTTGCTGGAAATGATCGGACAGCCCGAGATGGGTGCCCTCGCATCTCGAACCAAGCTTCTCATCGAGACTGGGGTCCACCCAGAACCCCCGCAGGATCGTCACGCCCTCCCGTGGCCGCTGTACTAGGTGCTTTCAACCCTGGGCGCGGGATATCCGCTCGATTAGGGTGATGATCTCCTGACTCTCCGTAGTGGTGATGTTGGGATCATCCGAGGCAACTCCAAGGGAATCGAGCTGGCTAACGAGAAGCCCCAGCAGCCGACGGCCATCTTCGGTCTGTTCGGTCAGGAGACGATCGACCGGCCCGATCAGTGATCCGGCGAAACCCGATGCGAAGCTGGCGAACAAGTCGATCACAGGACCATCTGGAGAATCCCTGACGACCCAGCGCTTCTGCCTCCCGTCGGGGAGCGTGACCGTCACGACAAAACCTCGCTCCGAGCCGATCTCCACCTCGGACTGGGCACTGACGCTGGCATCTGCCTGCAACCCACCCGCGGAAGACTCGCCGAATCCCTCCCAGAAGTTGGCGGCTACCACGGTGCTCTCCTCCTCCATCGTCGAAAGGATGTCGTCCGGAGGCATACCTTCCAAGAGCAGCAGCAGCTCGGCCTGGCTGGTGTCGGTGAGTCCGGCTATGTCGTTATATCTCTCCTGTGACATAAGGTCAATGGCGGTGGTGACCACACCTTCCGGGTCGACCGAATCGGCGGTGTCCCCCGGCTCGTCCGTACAGGCGACGACCATCAAGATCATCGAAACGCCAAGGGCGAATGTCGCCCTCATCGAGGTATTCTCCCATCCCGGAGAAGCTGACGACGAGTATCTGCTTCGTTCAAGTCTGCTGCCCGCCAGACGTATATGAGATAGGCGATGCCTACCGCCTCGAGAATCCAGCGGAGGGGATCGGAGAACGCCCGCTCCACCGCTGCGGGCCAGAACGGCTCGGCGGAGGTGGGCATCTCCCATCCGAAGAAAGGCCAGAAGAAGATCGCCTGGTTGGTCCACATGGCGTCGACGAGGAGATGGAAGAGCCAACCAACCCCGAGAGCCACCCAGGCTCTCCGATTCCGGCCCCGTCTGGTGAGGATTAGGACAGCGGCCAGGTAGACAGTGGGAACGATGAGGCTGTGTGCATAGATCTCACCACTGGCGAAGCTGCCAAAGACTGAGACCGTGATGAGATCAACGACATCGGGAACCAGGGCGCCGACGACGAGAAAGCGGACATCCACCTTGGGATCCTGGAATATCCACCGGAATAAAAAGAGGGCCGTAGCGACGTGCCATAGGACCATCGGCGGGTCTCAAACGACCAGGAGACGCCGACAGTGGACACAGCGGGGGGGATCCATCTCGGCAACCTCGGAACGCTCCAGGGCGGAAAGGGAAAGTCGGCATCCGCCACACACCCCGTTCGCGAGGGCGGCGATACCCACTCCCTCCTTTGATTGGCGCAGCTTGTCGTAGAGCTCGACAAGGTCGGCGGGTACAGGAGCCACTGCCTCATCTCGTCTTTGCTGCTTCCGCTCCATCTCGGCGTCTATCCGTTTCCAGATCCCCTTTATCTGCGATTCGAGAGACTCCTTCTCCTGGTTCAGGGTTGCCTGCTCACCCTCGGTGGTCTTGACGATGTCCCGTGACGTGTCGAGTTTTTCGAGCAGGCCGAGAACGAGCTCCTCCGCGGTTCCCTTCTGAGTCCTGATCTGGTCTACCTGTGCTCGCATGTTCTCGGTCTCCCGAGCACTCATACCACCCGAGAAGAGACGCTTCTCGGTCTCCTCCAGATGGGACTCGACGATGGTGAGCTCGCCGTCTGCCTTGTCGGTATCAAGCTCGAGCTGACGGAGTTCGGCGCCCTCCTTCTCGAGACGCTTCTCGACCTTGGACAAATCGTTGGCGACCTTCTTGTATCGATCCAATTCGGGAAGGCTTTGTCGCTCGTGGCGAAGCCGATCCAACTGGAGATCGAGCTCCTGAACATCCAATAGGTCTGCGAGGGCTGGCATCTCAATCACGAGGACTCACGGTAACGCCACCAGCGTGGTGACGCGTCACGCCGTCATTCGATGTCGACGTACTCGGGACCAATATCCGCCACCAGCCTCCGCAACCTCCTCATACCGGGTTTCTCGGTCGGTGCGTGGCCGGCATCGATAACTGCCAAACCGGCGTCGTTGGCCTCCACCATGGCGTGATGGGACATATCACCGGTGACGAGGGCGTCGGCGCCTGATGCTCGGGCCGCCGCTATCAGAGATGACCCTGATCCGGGAACCACCGCGACTGCTGAAACCTCGCCATCGAGTGGAGCCACGCGTACTCCCTCACTCCCCAGCCTTTCCATCACAACACTCACAAGCTGTTGCCAGTCGCCCTGCCATGCCCCGACACGACCCACGAACCCATGGTTTGACTCCACTTCGTACACGTCAAAGGCCGGCTCCTCGTATGGATGGGCCGACACGAGGGCCGCCATCACGGCCGAACGAGCCTGGGCCGGGGCGATCATCTCTAGACGGGTCTCCGTCTCCAGGTTGAGCTGGCCCACCTGCCCTTTCACCGGCGTTGTTCCCTCCCCGGCGAAGAAACTTCCCTCACCGGTCGAGCGGTAGGAGCAACCGCGATAGTTCCCGATCACACCGGCGCCCGCTTCCGCCAGGGCAGTGACCACCCGGTCCAAGTCCTTCTCGGGGACGAACGTGACCATCTTTACTGTGTCGCGTCCGGCCATGGGGCCGAAGACGGTGATGTCCTTGAGACCGATCTCCTCGGCCAGGGCGTCGGCAGTACCACCTGGCATGGCATCGAAATCGGTGTGGGTCACGGCTACCGCCACTCGTGAGACGAGGAGTCTGGTGGCCCTACCCCCCGGACTGCGGCCGGGGACGAGACGCCGCACCGGGCGAAAAAGGAGGGGATGGTACGACACCACCAGGTCGACAGGATGTGCCTCCAGTTTCGCAGTGATCTCCTCCGTGACCTCGTGAACCGCGGTAACGGTCGTCAGCTCGGCCGTGAGATCGCCCACTTGGATGCCGACCGCGTCCCAACTGGCTGCCCGATCGGGCACCGTCTCTCTGGCCATTCTCTTGAGGAACTCCGACAACTGCATCCTCTGATGCTATCTGGACCCAACCGCCAGATCCCAGTGTCATCTTATCGGGCGATAAGCTTTTGGTTATGAGCAGAGACCATGAGCATGTCTCAATACGGTCTGGTGAGCGTCACAAGCGGGCGCTTCTCATCAGTTTCCTACTCGTTGGCGTCTTCATGGTCGTCGAGGTGGTGACGGGTTGGCTCACCAGCTCGCTGGCCCTGATCTCCGACGCCGGGCATATGGCTACTGACACCGTGGGTCTCGGTTTGGCACTGGGGGCGATCATGGTGGCCAGTCATGGTGGCTCCCACACCCAGAGCCGCACCTTTGGGATGTATCGTCTCGAGGTCCTCGCCGCCCTGCTCAACTCGGTCCTGTTATTTGGTGTCGCTGTCTATGTGGTTCGAGAGGCCTTCATCCGTCTCGGTGAGCCCCGTGAGGTGATCGCCGGACCTCTTCTCGTGGTGGCGACTCTGGGTCTCATCGTCAACATCATCGCCTTCTACCTCCTCCGTGGTGGCGCCCAGGAATCCCTCAACATCGAAGGGGCATACCTCGAAGTGGTGGCGGACCTCCTCGGTTCCGTAGGGGTGATCGTTGCCGCCACCATCATCTTCTTCACGGGTTGGACCTGGGTGGATCCGGTGTTCGGTGCCGCCATTGGGATCTTCATCCTGCCGCGGGCGTGGCGTCTCGGCAGGCGCAGCCTCCGAATACTGATACAGGCCGCTCCCGATCACTTCGATCTGGACGCCGCTCGTCGGGAACTCGCCGCCATACCAGGGGTGGTTGACGTCCACGACCTCCATGTGTGGACCCTCACCTCGGAGATGGACGTCGGTTCGGTTCATCTCATGACCAAGGTGGAGACCGACCCCCACCCTGTCCTCGATCGTGCCCGGGATCTGCTCGCCGAGCGGGGCATCGACCATGCCACACTTCAGGTGGAACCCGAGGATCACACCACCTGCGCCGAAATACAGTGGTGAGTTCGCAGAACCTAGCGAACCGGGGGCGGAGGTTGCCGTCTGGCAGTGTCCTCCACCCTGGGTTGAGGTGGTGGGCGTTGACGGATTCGAACCGCCGACCCCTTCCTTGTAAGGGAGATCCGGCCTCATTCGCATGTGTGCGCTACTGTGCCGGGCTGTAGCAGAAAACCCCCGTCACGATTGGGGAAATGGGTACCAAACTGCCGATTTCTCAATGGCGTTGGGGGTCTCCGAAATCGGGTGTTTTCGTGTCGTTGGCACCCCAAATGGCCCCCACCTACTCCCACCCGGTGACCGCGGTGGAGATCGTCGGTGTCACATCATGCATGTAATAACGGCTCAGAACACGGGCGTCCTTGTGGCCCAACAGCTGAGCGAGCAGCAACGGTGGGACACCCCTCGCAGCCAACAGACTCGCCGCGGTGTGTCTCATGTCGTAAGGGGTAACCGAGCCCTCTATCCCGGCGGTGTCCGCCACTCGCTGGATCCACTTCCGCAGCGACCCGGCCTGTAGGGGTGTTCCCGCTTCACTGACAAACACCAGCTTGCCCCATTTCATCGGCCACCGATCCCCCATCATCAGCCGCTCCTCGGCCTGACGCTTCCGGTGGTCTCTGAGGACGCCGAGAGTCCGCTCTGGCGCCTCCAGGGTCCTGGTTTCCTTCGTCTTCGTCGACTTCAACGTCGGTGGTGGACCGGGGTCCAAGCTGCGAGCGATAACGATTGTTCCGGCATCGAAATCGACGCGATCCCATTCGAGGGCGTTCGCTTCGCCCGGTCGTAGTCCCAACGTAGCGGTGACATGCACCCAGGCGCCGAGGCGTTCCCCATCACAGTCAGGGTCGAGGTTCTCACATACAGCTAGGAGTGAGTCAAGTTCGGATTGAGTGAGGGCGCGGCCTTCCTTGGGTGGTTTGGTGTGGGGAAGCACAGCCAAACTCGCCGGGTTCCAGTCGACGTGCTTCCTGGCGACGGCGTAGGCAAAGACTTGACTTAGGATGCCCCGTAGTTTCACAAGGGTCGCCCGCGACAACCCATCGTCGGCTTTTCCTTCCAGAAACTCCTCGACCAACTCGACGGTGATCGCCGAGGTGGCGAAGTTGTCGAACGTGGGCACAATGTGCGTGCCGATGAGATGGTTGAGCGTCTTCTTCGTACGCCCCGACTTCGGTTTCTGCCCAGGCATGCCTCGAGCGATCCACGCGTCCAACAGACTGCCAAACCTGCCGTGGTCGAGTTTGCTCATACGGTCGCTCAAACGCCGCAGCGCTTCACCCTTCGTTTTCGCTCGGACCTTCACTCGGCGGCGCTTACCCGAGAGTGGGTCGGTCCCAGCTGATGCTTGCGCCACCCACCCGCCACGTTGGGAGTCCTTGTAGACCGTGCCCTCACCGTGCGCTCTTTTCGCCATGTCCCGACCCTACTCAGAATCAGTGCTGTGGATGCACAAAATTTGAGGAAGCTCCGCTAAACCTCCCTGACCCGCGTCTATGCGTTGGGCCAGCAGGACTCAACCTGAAGCCAACGCATTATGCGTGCGGTGCTCTAACCGATCGAGAGAGCTGACCTAACGACAGGGCTCTCAAACCTGGAGCTCAAGGTCGTAGACCTTCTTGCTTGCTCTCCGGCGGAGCACGATACTGCTGTCGCTCGAACGAACGTTCCCGTTGTACAACAACACACTCCCCTGAGCAAGGGCGAGATCGATGAGCTGGTGAAGGCCTACAAACGAGGCGCGACGGTCGAGGAGATCTGCGAATCCTGGGAGATCCCCAAG